>CALBNX010000064.1 GCA_937896885.1 uncultured Clostridia bacterium | reverse complement strand
GAATTCTGTGAAATTGTTGATGAGCTTACAATGCTTATGGGTTATGAAGCACTTAAAGACCTTAAAACAAAATTAGTTCCAATTCAGGCACCACTTGCAGATTTTGACTCTCCCGTGCTTGCAGAAGATTTTACAATTGTTCCAATTCTTCGTGCAGGACTTGGTATGGTTGAGGGTCTTCGCCGTTTGTCACCAACTGCAAAGGTGGGTCATATCGGTCTTTACAGAGACGAAAAAACATTATTGCCTGTAACTTATTATTACAAAATGCCTGTTGACATTACAAAGGGTCCTGTAATCATTGTTGACCCTGCTCTTGCAACTGGTGGTAGTGTTGATGCATCTATTGATTATCTTAAAAAAGAGGGCTGCACAAATATTAAGGTTATGTGTATTTTTGCATCTGATGTTGGCGTTAAACTTCTCTATGAAAAGCACCCTGATGTTAAAATTTATGCTGCACAGTATATTCCAACAGGACTTAATAAGGACGGCTATATCGTAACAGCAGCAGGTGATGCAGGTGACCGTATTTGTGGCACATGCAGTTATAAACCAGCAAGACCAGCAAAACCATAAAATATAATAATGATAAAATAAAAAGGGACGATTTATCGTCCCTTTAATTTTTTTATATTTGTTCTAATGCCTGTTCAATATCTGCGATAATGTCATCGACATTCTCAATACCAACTGAGAATCTGATAAGGTCAGGTGAAACACCACATTCAACAAGTTCTTGGTCGCTCAACTGTCTGTGAGTTGATGATGCAGGGTGAAGAACGCAAGTTCTTGCATCTGCAACATGAGTAACAACTGCTGCAAGTTTAAGTGAATTCATAAACTTCTCTGCTGCATCTCTGCCACCCTTAACACCGAATGAAACAACACCGCAAGTGCCTTTTGGCATATATTTCTGAACAAGGTCATAATACTTGTTACCGGGGAGAGCAGGGTAGTTAACCCAAGAAATCTTATCATTGTTCTGGAGATATTTTGCAACTGCAAGAGCGTTAGAACAATGTCTTTCCATACGAAGATGGAGTGTTTCAAGACCTAAATTAAGATAATATGAATTCTGTGGAGCAGGCGTTGAGCCATAGTCACGAAGAAGCTGTGCAACGATTTTTGTAATATAACCTGCTTTGCCGAAATCCTTTGTATAAACTGCACCGTGATAGCTTTCGTCAGGCTGTGTAAGACCAGGGAATTTGTCATTCTGTTCCCAGTCAAAGTTACCGCTGTCAATAACTGCACCACCAATAATATTTGCGTGACCTTCCATATACTTTGTTGTGGAGTGTGTAACAATATCAGCACCAAAGTCAAATGGACGGCAGTTTATAGGTGTTGGGAATGTGTTATCAATAATAAGTGGAACACCATTAGCGTGTGCAACCTTTGCAAACTTCTCAATATCGAGAATATCAAGTGATGGATTTGCAATAGTTTCACCAAAAAGTGCCTTTGTGTTAGGCTTGAATGCAGCCTGAATTTCTTCTTCAGTTGCATTTGGGTCAACGAATGTAACTTCAATGCCTAACTTTCTCATTGTAACATTGAAAAGGTTGAATGTGCCGCCGTAAATTGTAGCTGCACTTACAAAGTGGTCACCAGCACCCATAATATTGATGAGTGAGAAGAAGTTTGCAGCCTGACCTGAAGATGTAAGCACACCTGCAACGCCACCTTCAAGCATTGTAATTTTCTGTGCAACTGCATCACTTGTTGGGTTTGCAAGACGAGTGTACATATAGCCTGGCTCAAGGTCAAAAAGCTTTGCCATTGCTTCACTTGTGTCATATTTAAATGTTGTACTCTGATTGATTGGGAGTACTCTTGGTTCACCGTTCTTTGGTCTGTATGCACCTTGAACGCAATTAGTTTCTATTTTATAACTCATTTTTATTAGTCCTCCAAAAATTTCTTCATAAGTGCTACGCCGCTCTCGACGAAAAGTCCTGTTGCCTTTGCTGTTTCTTCATTGATTGTATCAACACCATCTACTTCATTATTCTTATGATAAATCATAAATGGAACAGGGTCAGATGCGTGAGTTGCAGTGACAATAGGTGTTGGGTGGTCAGGAAGAATCATAATTTTATAGTCATCATAATCTTTAAGACCATCAAAGATTATTGGTAACACTTGTTCGTCAATGATTTCAATAGCACGAACCTTATTTTCAGCTTCGCGTCTGTGACCACATTCGTCAGGTGCTTCAATGTGAATATATGCATAGTCACAACCATTTTTAAGTGACTCAACTGCAGCTTCTGCTTTGCCCACAAAGTTAGTGTCAATATATCCTGTTGCACCTTCTACATCAGGTGTTTCCATCTTTGCACATTTGCCGATACCTTTAAGAAGGTCAACCGCTGAAATTACAGCACCTTTAATACCATATAACTCTTCAAAAGGTGAGAGTGCAGGCTTTTTGCCTTCGCCCCAAAGCCATATTGAGTTTGCAGGACGCTTACCATTTTTAATTCTCTCAATATTAACAGGATGGTCTTTGAGCAAATCATAGCTTTCCTTCATCATTCTGATAAGGTCAGTTGCATTTTCGCTAGTTGAAAGATATTCTCCAACAACTCTGCCTGAAATATCGTGTGGGGGAGTCATATTGCCAAGGTCAGTTGTACCATTATCCCAAACAAGACAATGACGATAGCTTACACCACTATAGAATTTATAAATATCGTTGCCGAAATGCTCTTGCACAGTAGCAATAATCTTTTCTGCTTCTTCAGTTGAAATATCGTCTGCACAATAGTCGACCATTGTCTTATCTTCATAGTTTTCTTCGTCTGAAAGAGTAACCACATTACAACGAAGTGTAACATCTGTGTCTTTAAGGTCAACACCAATGCTTGCAGCCTCAAGCGGACTTCTGCCTGTATAGTAAATTGATGGGTCAAAGCCCATAACACTCATATTAGCAACGTCACTACCGGGTTTCATTCCGTCGGGAACAGTCTTAACAAGACCAACTGTACCTTTTTTTGCAAGAACGTCGAAATTTGGCTTTTTAGCCAACATCATAGGTGTCTTGCCATCAAATTGTGGAACTGGATAATCAGCCATTCCGTCGTATAAAACTACGACATATTTCATATATAACGCCTCCGAAATATGATAATAGAATCGGACACTTTGAAGAATGCCCGATTCCGAATATTATTCTTCTGTATTTGTTTCGTCTTCTTCGACGATTTCTTCAACAACTGGAACATCAATCTGTTCTTCAAGTGCTTCTTCTACTGCAGAACCGATTTCTTCAATTTCTTCATTTGAGATTTCAGTAACTGCTTCTTCTATGTATGATGGAACAACAGGAATCTCATATTCGTTTTCTGCTGTTTCCTCTTGAACTGGAAGAATACCAAATTCTTCAGGTCTTGCAACACCAGTTGTGATTGCGTGGTGCTTTAGGTTTTCGTAATACATTGCACTTGTGCAAGCCATATAAGGTCCAACATAGAGATATGCAATACCAAGTGTGAAAACAGAGAGTAAAATCCAGAAGAAGAATGAAAGGTTCATAATGAAGATGTCAGTTTTAAAACCATCCGTCATTCTGTCACTTAAATCTCTTGCTTGTTTTCCGTCAAGGTTTGGATTATCATGAATAATCTGATGAACAAAATACCATTTATAAGTTTTAATAATGCCAGGAATAATAAATACGAATGTCCAAAGAGCTATAAAAATTTCAGTAACTACACCAACTTTAAAATATGTGCCATAGTTGTCAAGACCTTCACGATAAAGGCTTTTCCAATCAGGATTCAGTCCACGAAGATGGTTAAGAAAATAACCTGCTGCACCAATCATAAATGGAACAAGCAACCAAGCTATAAGGCTTGAACCACTTGAAAAACTTGAAGAAGAAACATCACCATTTTCACTGAAACTAACAGCAAAATTAAATCCACCTGAAATAGCACCATTAACTAATACTAATGGAAGACAAGCAAGTGCCATTGTGAGCCACTTTCTGTCTTGACTGATAAATGCTTTTGCTTCTGCTTTAATAAGTTTTGTATTGAGAATATCCATAGAAAAAACCTCCCTTTTTCTTTATAAATTGATTTTATCACATTGTTATATCAATTTCAACAATTTTATATATAATAGGTATTCATTCGTCAATACCCCAATTGCTTATGTTGCCCCTTTGCATTCCACCAACAATTTTCTGACGAAGAGCAGGGTAACGTTTTTCTAAATCTGCAATGAGATTTTTGGTGTCTTCTCTGTTTGTTTTCTCATCAGCGGGACACTCACTTTTCACAATAGGAACATTCTCTTTATTAGCAACTCTTGTTATGTCGGTTTCGTATGCAAATATCATTGGCCTAATCATATATAAATCTTTTCTTGAAAGATATGAAACAGGTGAGAAACACTCAGCTCTGCCGTTGCCGAATAAATTCATAATAAAGGTTTCAGCGGCATCATCAAGATGATGACCGAGTGCTATTTTATTGCAACCTAATTCCTTTGCAGTATCGTGAAGTAGTCCACGACGCATTCTTGCACACAAACTGCAAGGGTTACTCTCTTTTCTCTCTTCAAAGATTATGTGATAAAGTTCAGTTCTTTTAACACAATACTCAATATTGTTATCTTTACAGATTTTCTCGATGTCAGAATAGTCTGCATTTTCACCGTGAAAAACAGGGTCAAGAGTAATGGCACAAAGGTCAAATTTTTTAGGATAAAATATCTTTAAATTGATAAGGCACAAGAGCATAACAACACTGTCTTTACCACCTGAAACGCAAACACCGATTTTATCGCCATCTTCAATCATATTGTATTTATCAACAGCTGCACGGACTAAACTCAATAATTTTTGCATAAAAACCTCATTTCTTTTATGCCTCCATCTGACGAGGGAGGTGGCAACGCGAAAGCGTTGACGGAGGGAGAGAATGTAGAGGTCTCGCCCCTACAAATATGCTTTGTAATACTTAACAACATTTTATCTTAATTTTATGTAAAAGTAAACAAATATTTTCAAAAATAATAAAAAAGAAAAATATATGAAAATCAAAGAAAAACAAAGAAAAATGAAGATTTATATTTGTCTCGTTAAATTTTATAAAAAATGTGTTGACTTTTTAAAACCGCTTTGCTATAATCTTCGAGCAATGAAAAAATATTATTCGGAGGTAAAGTTCTATGTCAACTTATATGCCAAAAAAGGGCGATATTACCCGTAACTGGTATGTGCTTGACGCAGCAGGTAAAACTCTCGGTAGCGTAGCTGCTGAAGCTGCTGTTCTTCTTAGAGGTAAGCACAAGCCAACATTCACTCCTCACGCTGACTGTGGTGACCATGTAATCATCATCAACGCTGAGAATGTTGTTCTTACAGGTAACAAGCTTGAACAGAAAATGTACTATCATCACACAGGTTATGTTGGTAACATGAAAGAAGTTAAGTATAAGACTCTTATGCAAACAAAGCCAGAGTTCGCAGTTACAAAAGCTGTTAAGGGTATGATTCCTGATACAGTAATCGGCCGTGAAGCTCTCACTCGTCTTCGTGTATACCGTGGTTCAGAGCACAAGCACGCTGCTCAGAAGCCAGAAACAAGAGAATTCTAAGAAAGGGAGGCTATAAATTATGTACGAAACAAATCCATATTTCTACGGTACTGGTAGAAGAAAGAAATCTGTAGCTCGTGTTCGTGTATATGCAGGTACAGGTAAAATCACAATCAACGACAGAGATATCGACGATTATTTCGGTCTTGAAACACTTAAACTCATCGTTCGTCAGCCTCTTGCTCTTACAGGAACAGCTGATAA
>CALBNX010000063.1 GCA_937896885.1 uncultured Clostridia bacterium | reverse complement strand
AATTCTGCCACAAGATTGGCCTCAACTATGTATCTTGCTCACCATTCCGTGTTCCAATTGCTCGCCTTGCAGCAGCTCAGGCAGCAATTGCTGAAATGAAATAAGAACAACTCTTAATTCATACGGAATAAAAGCAAATAAATAAAAATGTCCCCATCGAGAAATCGGTGGGGATTTTTTCTTGACTTTTGGTGTGATTTTTTATATAATTTGAAAATGAGTTTCAAATTCAAATGTGTGGTGAATGATATGGGATACGAAACAAAGCAGAGTCGTCTTGTTGACTCATTTTTAAAAGAAAATACTGAAAAGCACTTTTCAGCAGAAGATGTTTATTTTGCACTTGTTTCAAAAGGTGAAAAAATCGGCAGAACAACTGTTTATCGTCAGTTAGATAAACTTGTTGAAACAGGCAAAGCGAGAAAATTTATTGTTGGTGAAAACGACGCTTGTTGCTATCAATATAACGACGAGCATTGTCACAACCATTATCACTTGAAATGTTCAGGTTGCGGAAGACTCATTCACACAGAATGTGACTTTCTTGATAAACTTTCAAAACACATCTTTGACGACCATCAATTCGCCATTGACGGTTCAAAAACCGTGCTTTATGGCACTTGTAAATCTTGCGCAAAGGAGAACGCATAATGACAACACTTTTACACGCACATATCGAAGTACCCGTTTTTTCTTTCAGTGGTATTTTTGATATTCTTCTTGACGCTGTTCTTGATACTCTCAAGGCTCTCCCCTTTTTATTCATTGCATTTTTAGTAATTGAATTTTTAGAACACAGAGCGCAGGATAAAATCAAGCATATTTTCACTCGCACAGGTGTTGCGGGTCCATTTATCGGTACGATTTTAGGTTGCGTGCCACAATGTGGATTTTCAGTAATGAGTGCAAACCTTTATTCAAGTGGTGTTATCACCCTTGGCACACTTATTGCAGTTTTTCTTGCCACATCTGACGAAGCGATTATTCTTCTTGCTACTGCACACAATGGTGGTTTTGAGATTTTCAAACTGCTTGTTACAAAAATAATTATCGCTCTTATTTGTGGTTATATTATTTATTTCATTGAGAAAAAGCATCATCACTCTCATCATCACCATTCTCACGACCTTTGTGAGCAAGACCATTGTGGTTGTGATGAAGAAAGTGGAGTGTTGCGCCCAGCATTAATACACACCGTTAAGGTTTTTGGATTTTTACTTTTATTTACCGTTATAATTGACCTTTTTGTTGCTTTTATAGGCACTGACACATTCTCTCACCTTTTGCTTTCAGAATCTGTTTTTCAGCCATTTCTGGCAGCAATTATAGGATTTATTCCTAACTGTGCATCGTCAATTTTACTCACACAACTTTATATAAGTGGTACTCTCAGTTTTGGCTCACTTATTGCAGGACTTTGCACAAATGCGGGCGCAGGATTACTTATTCTGTTCCGTAACAAGAAAAAACTTAAAGAAAATCTCAAAATTATGGGTCTTCTTTATCTATGTTCAGTTATTCCCGGAATCATTTTACACTTATTTTTATAAAAAGTGGTTTACTTTCGGGTTTTAATGTGTTAAAATGTGAATGTAAGAATCCACGGAGGTTTTATACATTATGAAAAAGACATTTAAAAATGAAAATACAGATTTTCTTGTTCAGTGCATTATGCAACTTAAAAATGAAGAAGAATGTTATAATTTCTTTGAAGACCTTTGCACATTAACTGAGTTTCATTCAATGGCTCAACGCTGTGTTGTTGCAAAAATGCTCACAGAAAAGAAAGTCTATAATGATATTGTTGCTGAAACAGGTGCATCAACTGCAACAATAAGCCGTGTAAACAGAAGCCTTCAATATGGCGCTGACGGTTACGACACTGTTTTTGGAAGACTTAAGAAATGAGTTATGATGTTTTTTCGTCGGTCTATGACATTTTAACCGACAATGTAGATTATCAACAAATGACAGACAGAATATGCTCTCTGTTATCTCAGAATGGGATAAACGGGGGGCTTTTGCTTGATTTAGGTTGTGGCACGGGTACACTCTCATTCATGCTTGAAGAAAAGGGTTATGAGATTATCGGTGTTGACCCGAGTGAAGATATGCTCGCTGTTGCAAATGAGAAAAAATACGAGCTTGACTCCCCTGCTATCTTTCTTTGTCAAAGTGGTGAAAAGCTTGATTTATATGGCACAATTGACTGTGCTGTTTCAAGCCTTGACACCATAAACCACATTGATAGCCTTGAAAAAGTCAAAGAAACATTCAAAAGAATTTCTCTTTTTATGAATATGGATGGCATTTTTGTTTTTGATATGAACACACCATATAAACACAAAAAAATTCTTGGTGACAATGTTTTCTTCTATGATATGGATGAGGTTTATTGCATCTGGCACAATAGCTATGACGACAAAAATTTCAAAACTGACATTGAACTTGATTTCTTCATTAAAAACGAAGATGACGACAACTATCAAAGATATAACGAAGCATTTTCAGAATACTCATACGACATCTGCACAATTATTGAAATGCTCAATGACTGCGGATTTGAGCTTTTAGGATGTTATGATGATTACACAGACAACGAAGTGACTTATGACTCACAAAGAGTTACTTTCGTGGCAAAAAAGACTAAAACAATTTTTAAGGATGAATTAAAATGAACGAACTTGTTAGAATGATTTCAGAAGATGGCACTCTCTATGTTTTAGCAGTTAATTCAACTGAAATGGTACAAGAAATGCAGAATATTCACCAGACTTCAAAAGTATGTTCTGCAGCCCTTGGCAGACTTATAACAGCCGCTGGCATGATGGGTGTGCTTCTCAAAGGTGACAAAGACACTCTCACAATTAAAATGAACGGTAGTGGCCCTGCATCCCCCGTTGTTGCAGTTGCAAACTCAAAGGGTCAGGTTAAAGGGTATATCGGTGACAGAAATGTTCAGTTGCCATTAAACGCAAAAGGAAAACTTGATGTTTCAGGTGCTATTGGCAAAGACGGTTTCTTGACTGTTATCAAAGACTTGGGACTCAAAGAACCATATTGTGCACAAATTCCCGTAGTTTCAGGTGAAGTTGCAGAAGATATTACTGCATATTATTTCACAAGTGAACAAACACCAACAGTTTGTGCTTTAGGTGTATTGGTTGACCCTGAAACTGAAAATGTGCTTTTAGCAGGTGGATTTTTAATTCAGCTACTCCCTACCGCAGATGAGCAAACTATTTCACTTGTTGAAAAAGGATTAGAAAACATTAAGCCAGTTACAACAATGCTAGCAGAGGGGCTTACACCTGAACAGATTTGTGAAAAGGTGCTTCCTGAATTCAATATGCAACTCCTTGACAGACAAGAACTTTCTTATAAATGTGATTGTAGTGTTGAAAGAGTTACAAAGGCTCTTATCGGCGCTGGTGAAGACGGGCTTCGAGAAATGGCAGAAGACGAAAACACAGAAGTTGTTTGCCATTTCTGTAATACAAAATATAATTTTTCAAGAGAAAAGATTTTAAAACTTTTAAAAGAAGCAACAAAATAAAGTTAAATTACGCTACTGTAATTTTATTTAGCTGTCGCAACGCGACAATTTAGCTGCGAGAAACGAGCAATTTAGCTATGAAATAATTTAGCATAAAAAAAGAACCATCGAAAAATCGATGGTTCATTTTTTTATAATTTAAAATTAGTCAGCAACTGGAGCTGAAACTGGGCAGCTATCTGCACAAGCACCACAATCGATGCATGTATCAGCGTCGATTACATAGATGCCGTCTCCTTCAGAAATAGCTTCAACTGGGCAATCAGCTGCGCAAGCGCCGCATGAAATGCAATCATCAGTAATTCTGTATGCCATGGTTATGTACCCTCCCTTTATTGTTTATGTTTACATTGTAACATATAATTTTCAAAAATCAAGTACTAAATTATTCAATTCCTTTAAGTGCTTCAAGTTCTTCTTTTTCAACTCTAATATAAGCGTCTTTAAGGATTTTTACTTGGTGTCTATGAATAACAAGTGGTGCTGCTTCCGGACGACGGTCAAGGGTAACTTTTAACATTCCTGTTATAAGGTTGTTTTCAATCACCTTGCCTTTTCCGTCAGGTGTATCAACAATCGCGCCAACTTTTGGTGTTACTCTTAAAAGGTGCTCATAAGTGTCTTGTTCATATTTTAAGCAACACATAAGTCTGCCACAAGTACCGCTGATTTTTGTTGGGTTAAGTGACAAGCCTTGCTCTTTTGCCATCTTAATCGAAACCGGTTGGAAGTCATTTAAGAATGTATTACAGCAGAATGGTCTGCCACAGATACCAAACCCGCCAACCATACGTGATTCATCACGAACACCAATTTGACGAAGTTCAATTCTTGTTCTAAATGCAGATGCCAAATCTTTTACAAGTTCACGGAAGTCAACACGTCCGTCAGCTGTAAAATAGAAAAGCAATTTACTTCTGTCAAAAGTATATTCAACATCAACCAAATTCATTTCTAATCCGTGTGCTTCGATTTTGCTTTCACAGATTTTAAACGCTTCTTTCTCTTTTTCTTTATTTTCTGCAAGAGTTTTCACATCTTCTTCTGTTGCTACACGGATAACCTTTTTTAGTGGTTTGGTAATATCGTCTTCATTTGTTTTGTGATTTGCCTTTGCAACAAGTCCGCATTCCATACCACGAACTGTTTCAACTATGGCATAATCACCTTTTTCGAATTTTTTACCATCGGCATCAAAATCATAAATTTTGCCACCGTCTTTAAATCTGATTCCAACAGTTTCAATCATAAATTTTCTCCTATATTAAATCTATCTTCCGATAGCCTCTTTAAATTCATAACACATTCTCACAAGCAAAAGATTGTTATTACAGTTTCTGTCAACGGACTCAATCAGCTTGTCACACACAGACACAAGTTGTAACAAACTTTTTGATGTGAGACCCATATACAATGCATTCACCTGTTCAGGAAAATGCATTTCTCTTGTGTAACCACTCTTTTTAACAAGAGCATCACGGAACACTTCTGAAAGAAGCATTATAACTGATTTTGCGAACTGATTATTCTTTTGAAAAACTGCAGTTGCTTCCATAAGCTTTAATTCATTAACGCTGAGTAGTGCATCAACAAAATCTTTGACTGCATTCTCTTCTTTTTCGCTAATTTTAATCTCGTCACTTAAAATTGAGTAAGTCTGAACACGGGACAAAACAGTTTCAAGCATTGTGCTTCTTGATGTTGTGACGATTATGAAGAACACATAGGTTGGTGGTTCTTCAAGAATTTTGAGCAATGCATTCTGTGCTTGTTCATTCATATTCTGCCCGTTTTTAAGAATGTATATTTTTTTATCACTCTCATTTGGAACAATAAAAGCATTGCTACGAATTTCACGGACAGCATCAACAGTAAAGTTCTTGCTTTTACCCTTAACACCATCAGTTTCAAAAATATCGGGATGCCCATCTTTTTCTGCTTTTAGACAATCAGGACACTTAAGACAAGGCTTTTTATCCCCTCGGCAAACAAGACAATTAGCGATATAGTGAGCAAAGTCGACACCGTCATTCTCATTTTCACATTCCACCAAAACACCGTGCGGAAAGTTACCCTGACTCACAGACTGTGCAACTGTTTCATAAAGCATATTCATTTTTTTCACTTTAAAATCCGTCATATCTTATAAAACTGCTCCACATCAAGAACGAAAATTGTTGCTCCACCAACGGTCACTTCAACAGGCATTGAAGAAAGCATTGATTCACCGATATATGTAGTGTTAACAGGGGTGATTTGTTTACGCTGTTTACTGTATTCACCAATAATGTTAATCACTTCATCGACTTTATTATTCTCAACACCCAAGAGAAGAGTCACATTCCCCGCTCTTAAAAATCCACCTGTTGTGGAAAGTCGTGTTGCCGAATAACCTGCTTTTGTAACACCATTCATTACGGCATTAGCATCATCATTATTGATAATAGCAACGATAAGTTTCATAAAACCACGCCCCTTATAATTACTGTAATAATTGAGCCAAAGCAATCATTACAGGCATTGTTAAAATTGAAAGCACACTGACAAAAGATGTGACCTTTGAAGCAAGTGCTGTATCCCTGTCAAACTTTGCTGCAAACATAACTGTATTACTTGCTGTTGGTGCAGACGCACTGAGCACACAAGCAACAAGCAAAGTTCCACCAAAACCGAAAAGCTTTAATGCAACAATTGTGATAAGTGGCATTAAAATAATTTTTAATGCAGCCGAGCCGAAAATCCTTTTATCAGAAAACAAAGTTTTCCAATCTGCCGATGCTAAATATGTTCCGAACATAACCATTGCAAGTGGTGTATTAAGGTCTGCAAGGTATGAAACAGGTTGATAAATAACATCGGGTAATTTTATTTGTAAAAGGAAAAGTGGAAGTCCTAAACAAACACCAATAACACCAGGGTTAATGATGAGTTTTTTAAGGTTGAATCCACCCTTTTCTTCTTTCTTTTGCATTACGCTCACACCATGAGTGAATGAGAGAATGTTGAACGGCACGAGAATTACTGAACAATAGAAAACGCCTTCGTCACCTAAAACTGCTTGTGCCAAAGGCAATGCCATATAACCCACATTGCCATAACAAGATGCATATTTAAAGATACAAGCTGTGTCCTTATCGCCTTTATTAAAGAATACTTTTGCAAAGACTATTCCTAAAACGTGAAAGAAAATACCACCCAAAAGCGCGAAAAGCAAGCCTTTTAATGCGTCTTTATTATAATCCATTCCCACAAATGAACGGATAATAATTGCAGGGGCTACAATATAGAACAACAAGTCAGTTGTCATTCTTGATGCCTTTTCTGTGTAAACACCGATTTTGTGACACACAAAGCCCACCATTGCAATTAAAAAGAGTATGACAACCTGTGTAAAGGATGTTAAAACATTATTTAAAAACAACTGCATAAAACATTACTCCGAAAGGAAATTGTCGTCAGTTTCCATAATGTCAGGTTCACTCTTTGCTTCTTCACCGAGAAGTTCCAAAGCATCATTTTCTTTTGCATATTTCATAGCATTGATAATATAAGCAAAAGCAAAAATTGCAAAGCCCAAATCACAAAGACTGAATGGATATTCATCTGGAAGTGCTTTGCCATTCGCTGTAAGCACCATTAAAAGTCTTGGTAAATTTATAACTGTACAGAAGAAAATGCTCACAAAGCCTGATGCAAAAACTGTTCTCATTGCCTTGCTGTTAGCAAGTCCTGATGAAATTCTTGCAAAATTGAGAAGAAAAATCATCATAAATGCAAGCATAAAGAGTTCAAGCATTAAATCAGAAACATTGACATAAGCTATTTTTCTCATAAATCTCAACACTATTCTGCTCATTGCCCAGAAAAGTGGTGTGATTGCCATAAATTTATATTGTGAGTAAGTTGTTCTTCCATCAATATATGAAATTCCAAAAATGAGCATATAGATTGTGGCAAAAATGCCAAATACTGTTTCAATCAACAAAGGTGCCTGACCTTGGTCCAATGTACCCATAAATGAAAGTCCTGCTGCTGTAAATCCCTTTGCATTAAGAAGAAATGTTGAAAGTGATGAAACAACATCTAACACAATACCCACAGCAAAAACAATTGAACCAACTGCCATAAACATATCTTTTCTGAACGGTGATTTTGATGCTGGAACATTCTTTGCAAGTGTTGTGAGAACATAAGGCACAACCACTGCAAGACCGCAAAGTGCATACATCACATAGATTGACCAGTCCTGAACTCTATAAAAGCCTGTATCACTTTCAATAATATTGAGAAGTTGGTACATTCTGAAAACTACGCCCACTGCCATAAGTCCAAAAACAACATAGAGAGATACCAACGGATTTATTTTTTCAAATTTTCCTGTGATTTTCATTATATTTCTTACCTTTCCTCAATTGGAATGTATTCTTTTTGAATTCCATCTGTTCTAAGAATTCTATCTTCCATTGGCACATAAGCACGCGGAATTGTAACATTTTTATAAGCTGGACGAATAATTCTTCCACCAGTTGTAAGCTCTTCAATTCTATGAGCTGACCAACCCGCCATTCTTGCTGTCATAAAGAGTGGTGTGAAAAGGTCTTGTGGAATACCGAGCATATCGTAAACAAGCCCTGAGTAAAGGTCCACATTAGCGCAAATTTTCTTTTTATTACCACGACCTGCAAAAAGTTCAGGTGTAAGTGTTTCAACAAGGTTCAAAAGTCTAAACTCGTCTTCTCTGCCGTGAATTTTCGAGAACTTTTCAGCATAGCGACGAAGAATAACTGCTCTTGGGTCAGAAAGAGTATAAACCGCGTGACCCATACCATAAACAAGACCTGAATGGTCATTTGCTTCTTTGCTCATAATCTTTGCGAGATAATCAGCAACCTGACCTTCGTTTGTAATATCTGAAATATTTGCTTTCATATTCTCAATCATTGAGTGAACTTTAATATTTGCACCACCGTGACGAGGTCCTTTAAGTGAGCCGATACCCGCTGCGATTGCCGCATAAGTATCTGTGCCACTTGATGTAACGCAACGAGTTGTGAATGTTGAGTTGTTACCACCACCGTGCTCTGCGTGGATAATCATACAGATATCAAGAAGCTTTGCTTCTTCGTCTGTGAACTGTTTGTTAGGTCTGATTGAACGAAGAATGCTCTCAGCAGTGCCCAACTCTCTCTTGTTCTGATGGAAATACATACTCTTTTTGTCATATACGCGACGTTTAACCTGATATGCCGCTGTCATAATAACAGGCATTTGTGCGATAAGCTGAATACACTGACGAAGCACATTCTCAGGTGATGTATCATCAGGATTTGGGTCATAAGAATAAAGAGCCAATACACTTCTAGCTGCCTTATTCATAACATCTGGTGATGGAGCTTTCATAATCATATCTTCGATAAAGTCTTCCGGAAGCTCACGGCACTCTGCCAACAAATCTGTGAACCAAGCGAGTTGTTCTTTGGTTGGAAGCACGCCGAAAAGAAGAAGCCAAACAACTTCTTCATAACCGAAACGGTTTTCTTTCTCGCAGTTTTCGACAATATCTGTCATATTGATTCCACGATAAATAAGGCGACCATTCTTTGGAACTTTTTCACCGTCATCTATGTAATAACCTTCAACTGCACAAACTCTAGTAAGACCTGCAAGCACACCTGTGCCATCATAGTTACGAAGCCCTCTTTTAACTTCAAATCGATTGTAATAATCAGGGTTAATTTGGTAATTTTTACGAAGTTCTTCGCATAATGTTGAAAGAGCTTCATTGGAGATACTTGAAATATATTCTGACATTAAATTTTACCTCCTTGTAGAAAATTTCGATATGTATCCATAGTAATATAATTATACAGTATATATTTTATAACAAATAAGGAATAAAGTCAACAAAAAGGGAGCGATAAAACAATGAAAAGTTATTCTGTAATCTGCTTTTTTCTACTACTTGCCATGATTGTTTGTCCGTTGGCATCAGTTGAAAAAGCAAAACAAGTTTTTTTGGGTGAAACAGGGGTTGAAACAGAAGAATTACAAGTGGAAGAATCTGCATCAAACCAAACAGTTTCTACCGTTAAAGTTATGAATGCAAACAGCAAAAATATTACTGAATTAAGCCTTGAAGACTATTTGCTCGGTGTGGTCGCCGAAGAAATGAGTGCGTCATATCACGAAGAAGCAATTAAGGCACAAATTATTGCTGCCCACACCCTTTTAGAGCACTCAAAGCTGACTAAAAATGAAGATTTAGGTGAAGCAGATATAACTGATAGCCCTGCCACACATCAAGGATTTTTCACCGTGGACGAGCAAAAAACAAAATGGGGCGAAAAATATGATGAATATGTGAGTAAAATAAAAAAATGTATTGAAGAAGTGAAAAACCTCACAATTCAATACAATGAAAAGCCTATTACAGCCGTGTTTTATGCCATCAGTAACGGACAAACAGAAAATGCAACAGATGTCTGGGGTGGCAATTACCCTTATTTAATTTCAGTTTCAAGTGAGGGTGACAAGCTTTCACCGGGATATCTCACAGAAGTATCTTTTTCTAGTGAAGAATTCAAGAAAATCATTACAGAACAAGGCGCAACACTATCTGACAAACCTGAAAACTGGATTGGTGAAATCAAACGCACGGACACGGGAATGGTGAAAGAAATCACTATCGGAGACAAAACCTTTAAAGGTACGGACATAAGAAAATTCTTTTCACTGCGAAGCAGTACTTTTGAATGTGAATATAAAGATGGCTCTTTTATTTTCAAGGTTAAAGGCTATGGTCACGGCGTTGGAATGAGTCAATATGGTGCAAATTATCTTGCAGAGCAAGGTAAAACTTATCAAGAAATACTTGCGCACTATTATCCCAATACTCAAATAAAATGAAGAAAACCACAGGCTTTATCCTGTGGTTTTTAGTTAGTTTTTATTGACGATAATTAGAAAGGAAATCCGCAAAAGCATCCATTGCTTCACCAAGAACTCGTCTTCTTGGAAGATAAACAATTCTAATATGGTCAGGTGTTGGGTAGTTAAAACCTTTACCATGCATAAGAAGAACTTTCTTTTCTTTCAAGAAATCAAGAACGAGCTTTTCGTCGTCGTGAAGGTTGAATTTCTTTGCATCAAGTTTTGGGAATATGTAAAATGCGGCCTTTGGTTTCACAACAGAAACTCCGTCAATGTTGCAAAGTGCATCATAAACAAATTCTCTTTGTTCATAAATTCTTCCACCTGGCAAGAGCAGTTCATCAACGCTCTGTATTCCACCGAGAGCAGTTTGCACAATACTCTGTGCAGGCACATTTGAGCAAAGTCGCATTGATGAGAGAAGGTTAAGTCCCTCAATATATCCTTTAATTTTCTTTTTGTCACCGCTGATTACCATCCAACCTACTCTAAAGCCTGCAACTCTGTGTGACTTTGAAAGTCCGTTAAAGCTGACACATGGCACATCAGGTGCAAGAGATGCCAACGCCGTATGAGTATGACCATCCATAACAAGTCTATCATATATTTCATCAGCAAAGAGAATAAGGTCATTTTGTCGAGCTATTTCAACAATTTCCTTTAAAATCTCGTCACTATACAATGCACCTGTTGGATTATTGGGATTAATTATAACAATACCTTTTGTTTTAGAAGTAATCTTGTTTTTGATATCTTCGATGTCAGGATTCCACTCGTTTTGCTCATCGCACATATAGTGCACTGCTTTACCACCTGCAAGTGTTACAGATGCAGTCCAGAGCGGATAATCGGGTGATGGCACAAGTATTTCATCGCCATTATCTAAAAGTCCCTGCATTGACATTGTAATCAATTCGCTGACACCATTGCCAAGATAGATGTCACCAATATCAACACCTTTAATGCCTTTAATCTGACAATATTGCATTATAGCTTTTCTAGCGCTAAACATACCCTTTGAGTCGGAATAACCCTCACACTCACGAAGATTATACATCATATCACGGATAACCTCATCAGGTGCAGTAAATCCAAAAGGTGCAGGGTTGCCGATATTAAGTTTTAAAATTCGTTGACCTTCAGACTCCATTCTAATAGCCTCATCCATAACAGGTCCACGAATATCATAACATACATTATCAAGTTTTGTACTTTTATTAAAAGTTTTCAAGGATATCACCTTATTGTAAAAAAATATTCCCACCGTTGCCAGTGGGAATTTGTGTTAGTTAGAATTACTGTTCTACTGGATAAACGCTAACCTTTTTTCTGTCTTTGCCCATTCTTTCGAACTTAACCTTACCGTCGATAAGTGCGAAGAGAGAGTCATCTGAACCACGGCCTACATTGTTGCCTGGGTGGATGTGAGTACCACGCTGTTTAACAAGGATGTTACCAGCGAGAACAAACTGTCCGTCAGCTCTTTTAACGCCAAGACGTTTTGATTCTGAGTCACGGCCGTTCTTTGTAGAACCCATACCTTTTTTATGAGCAAATAACTGAATGTTGATTTTAAGCATCAAAAACACCTCTTTCAAGTTTCAAGTTGTTGGGATACTGATTTTGTAATTCGCCAAGGTGCAAATACAAGCCATCAGTAATCACTTTCGATTCGCGAGCATCTTCTAAAGTCATCTTGACTTTCAAGTACCCGTCACGGACTACTGTTTCTGGAGTCAATTTAATAATTTCAATTATTGTGTTAGCTGCCATATAAACCGCTGAAGAAACTGCGCTACAAACAATGTCTGTGCCTTCTTCTGCAAATCCGCTATGACCACTCAACTCAAATGAAACTATTGTGTCACCCGAAAACAGAAATTTTGCTGTTGTCATTATGCGTTAATACCGGTAATCTCAACCTTTGTATATGGCTGACGATGACCCTTCTTACGCTTTTCGTTCTTCTTTGGTTTGTAAGTAAATACTGTGATTTTCTTACCTTTACCATTTTTGAGAACTTTTGCAGTTACTGTTGCACCTTCAACATAAGGAGCACCTGCTTTAAGTCCGTCTTCTGAACCAACTGCGAGAACCTTGTCAAAAGTAATCTCTGCATCTGCTTCAACGTCAAGCTTTTCTACAAATACAACGTCGCCGTTCTGTACTTTGTATTGCTTGCCACCTGTTACGATGATTGCGTACATTTTTCTAACCTACCTTAAATATAGACTCGCTATCGAGGGTGGAAATTTCACTTGCAGTATGTATTTTTTATAAAAGGACATACTACCCCCTAATATGCGGCTTGAATATGATAACAGAAGAAATGTCAAATGTCAATAGGATTTTGCAATATTTTTCCACGACTTGTTATGACATTTTTCTTGTTTATAAAGATATACAATATATCAAAAAAGGAGTGTTTAAAATGAGTGTAAAAATTGAGTTTGAAAATGAAACTCTTAACTGTCGTTTATGTGGTGAAATTGACCATCACACCACCCTGCCCATTCGTCTTGACATTGATGACAGAATTGAAAATTGCCGTCCAAAAACTCTTATTCTTGATTTTTCTGATGTGACTTTTATGGATAGCTCAGGGATAGGTCTTGTTATGGGACGATATAAACTCTTAAATGAGTTTGGTGGTGAGCTTGAAGTCACAGGACTTTCAAACAATTCATATAAGGTTATGCGTCTTGCAGGTCTTGACCGAATTGCAAACATTAAGAAAGGTAGTGAAAAGAAATGATTATAAACGAATTTCGTATGGTGGTTGACAGCCGTTCTGTCAACGAAAGTTTTTCAAGAGCAACAGTTTCAGCTTTTGCGGCACAGCTTGACCCCACAGTTGAAGAAATAAACGATATAAAAACTGCCGTTAGCGAAGCAGTCACAAACTGTATTGTTCACGGCTATCGCAACTCTGTGGGCAAAATATACATAGGCGTTAAAATTCACGACGACAACAGAGTGATTATTACTATCCGTGACCGTGGTTGTGGCATAAGCGATATCAAAAAGGCCCGTGAGCCACTTTTCACAACTCTCGGTGGTGACAGAGCAGGACTTGGTTTTTCTGTTATGGAAAGCTTTACGGACAAACTTTCTGTCCGTTCAAAAATCGGTGTTGGCACAACTGTTACACTTTGCAAAAAGATTTGCGGTCGCACAAAATGACAAGGGATGAGCTTATACTTAATAATTTAGGGCTTGTTGGCAGTTGTGCATCTCGTTTTATTGGCAAGGGCATTGACTATGAAGATTTATATTCTTCGGGTTGTGTTGGGCTTATCAAAGCCGCTGACGGTTTTGACGAAAATTTAGGCTTTGCTTTTTCAACCTATGCTGTACCATCTATTTTGGGTGAAATACGCCGTCTTTTTCGTGATGGTGGCACTGTTAAAATCAGCCGTACTCTCAAAGAAAAGGCAAGAGAGTTGCAAGTTGTCAAAGAAGAATTAGAAAAACAATTAGGTGTTGAGCCAACAATTTCAGAAATTGCCGAAAAGATGGGAATATCCATTTCCGAAACTGCTCAACTTTTATGTATATCACAACCCGTTATATCTCTCACATCTGAAGATGACGATGAAAAGCAAATTGATATTCCCGCAGATGATGAGTATTCCCCCATTGATGACAGACTTTCTATTGAACAGGTTTTGAATTGTTTAGCTGAAAATGACAGAAAGCTTATCCGTCTTCGGTATTTTGACGGACTGACTCAAAGCAAGACCGCAAATATTCTTGGCGTGTCGCAAGTGCAGGTTTCCCGACGAGAAAAAATTATACTTTCTGATATGCGCAAACGACTTATCGGATAAGATTTGATATTTTTGTCAAAATATGTTAGAATAAGTTAATTACATATTCAGGAGTATTTTTATGAGAAATTCTCGTTATACTTATTTAATAAAAATAATATCAGTTATCTGTCTTATGACAATGCTTTTCTCTGCTTGTGGCGCTGATGTTTCAACAAAAAACGCCCGAATGAAAAGCGAGAATATAATTGTTGCAGAAAACAAGGGTGACAGTATTCATAAAACCGCTTTGGGCAATTATGAATCAGTTTGCAAATCAGGTCTTATTGAAATGTTCTTTGACAAGACCACAATGACAATTGCAATTAAAGACACTAATTCAGGCAATATATGGACAACTCTCCCCCAGCCCGAGCTTACAAAAAGTCTTAACAGTTCTGCTGTTGAAGTTACACTTTCAAATGGCGATGAGAATGTTTATGTGCTCAATTCACAGGATAATTCAGTAGCATTCGGCAATGCAAGTTATACTATCGGTGAAAACAATGTATCTGTTAAATATGCAATATCACTTGATGCAGAAACAGGCAAAGCAAATATCGACGACCTTAAAAAAGACCAAATCAGAGCAGACTTAACTGTTATTTATACTCTTCGTGACGGTTCATTCTTTGTGAATGTGAGTATGAACACATTGTCACTTCCAAAAGGTATTTATCTTGAAAAAATCAAAGTGCTCGGTGATTTTGGTGGTTATGAGCAAGGTGGCACAGAAGATTATATCTTTGTGCCAGATGGTAGTGGCGCTCTTATTATGACAGGCATTGAAGATGCAGAATTTTCACCAATCTCTCTTTCGGTTTATGGTAATGACCTTGCAACAACTGACATTATCGAAAAATCAAATTGTCTTGTTGGTGCTTTTGGAATGAAGCGTGGCAATGGCGCTTTCCTTTGCATTATTGAGCAAGGCGATTCAATCGCAGAAATCAATGCAAACAGAAATGGTGAGAACTCACTTAACAGCGTCAACGCTACATTCAAAACAACTGATATTTATAAGGAACAAAACAAGAATTCTGTAAATAAGACTTATGGATATACTTATAAAAATGAGATTACGCTTTGTTACAGATTCCTTTCAGGCAAATCTGCAACATATTCGGGAATGGCAACTGCTTGTCGTGAAAATCTTATTAGAAATTCAGTTCTTTCAACTAAAAAAGTTGAGCCACAGTCAAAAGCACTTCCCCTTGTGGTATCTTTGCAAGGTGGATATGTAAATGCGAAAAACAAATACACTGTATTATCAAATTTTGCACAGGCAAAAGACCTTATGACACTTCTCAAAGCAAAGGGCGTTAACAATGCAATCCTCAGATATAACGGACTCTATGGCAACGCTAACAACGGTTCAAATAGTGCATTTGGTGATTTTTCTAAAAATCTTGGCAAAGATAAAGAGTTTAATGAACTTTATTCATATCTTAACAGCCAAAAATTCTTGCTTTATCTTGACACAGACATTCTTACATACTCTTATTCAAGTTCGCAAAATGCTATTGACTTGAATAATAAGAATATAAAACTTGCTAAAAATAAAGAAGCTTCTTTTCCATCGGCTTTCTCTGCGCAAAGCTTTGTTTCTATGAACAGAATTGAAAAGAAGGTTGAAGACACTCTCAACGCATCTTTTGACGTTAACTTTGATGGATATGCGCTCAATGACATAGGCTCTTATCTCTATTCTGACTATTCTTCTGATTTCTATTCAAGAACAGTTTCAAACAAAGAGATTTTTGCTCAATTACCCGTTCTTGCAACATCGAAGAAACTGATGATTGACACAGGCAACTTCTATGCAATAAAATCAGCAGACATTGTTTCAGAAATCCCAATGGCACCTATAAAAGCAAATGAGAGCAACGCCTATATTGGAATACCATTTGTTCAGATGATGCTTCATGGCATTTGCGAATATAGTGCGCCTGCTATGAACAGTTCTGAAAACATGACAACTTCGTTCCTTAAATCAGTTGAATACGGTTGTCTGCCAAATGTTTTGTGGTATTGCTCAACTTATGACGATACACTTGATGAAAACTATTATTATGACAAAAACATAAATGATGTTGTTGCTCTTTACACCAAAGCAAACTCTGCACTCTCCACAATCCGTGATGCACGAATGACTGCTCACGATAAAGTGCAGGATGGTGTTTATTGTACTGAATACAATAACAGTATCAAGGTTTATGTAAACTATACTGACAAGCCTGTTACAATAAACGGTATCACAGTTAATGCTACTGACTGTGTAGCAATTTCATAAAAAGACAAAATTAAAGGGATACAGATTTCTGTATCCCTTATTTTTTTAGAAGAATGGATTATAAAATGGGTTTCTCTCTGTTGTTGTTTCTGTGTCAGGCTCTGTGCTTGGTGGAGCACCCCAAACCTGAACAAAAACATCAGTACCCTTTGTTTTGCTTGTGCCTTCAGCAGGTGTTATCTCTGCGACATTGCCTTCGGTATAATCACCGTTATTTTCTTTTGTGATTATGTTAACCACAAAACCTGCTTGCTCAAGAGTCTGCTTAGCATAATCAATATTTGTGTCTTTCACAGGTGGAATTGTGACAAACTCACGACCCTTGCTGACAACAAATGTGATTTCACTACCTGTCTCAACACTTGTTCCTGCTTCAAGACTTTGAGAGATGATATATCCTTTTTCAACTTCATCGCTATATTCAAGAACAGAATTGATTTTAAATCTTGAATTTTGCACAGGATTTTGCGCCACCATATCATAAGACGAATTCACAAAATTCGGAACTTCAATCATTGCAACAACTGGCGCTTCAGTTGTTTGTTCTTCTTTATTTTTAATGAAGTGGTCATATCCTAAATATGCTCCAAAGAAGATAAGACCTACACCCACAACAATAAGAGAAACAATCAAAATTGTTCTGATAATTGTGCTCTTTTCATCTTCTTCAACCGGTTGCACAGGTGGTTTTGGTCGTTCTTCTCGTTTTGGAACACTCACACCTGAGAACGATGAAACCACATTGCCCGGTGTTGCTGAAAGTTCTTCACGAAGTGCTTCAATATCCTGTGTTCTGTCTTCAGGATTAACCTGCAACCCGTTCATCAAAGCATTTATAACATAAACAGGAATAATCTCTGCATATCTTGCAGGAATAATCAGTTGGTCATTCATCGAACGAGAAACAGCATCTTGTGGAACACTGCCAACCAATGCTCTGTAAAGCACAGCGCTAAAGCCATAAACATCTGACCATGCGCCTTCTGTATAGTTATATGAATATTGTTCAATAGGTGTATAACCTTCAAACTGTTCAGGTGAAAACTCTGTGCCTTCAAGTCTTGCATCACTAATTGAAAATCCGCTGAGACGAAGTTTGCCGTCACGACCAATCATAAGATTGTCGGGATTAATACCATAGTGATAAATTCCTGCCTTGTGAAGAGTTGACAATGTTGAGAGCACCGGCATAAAGAGAACTTTTGCTTTTTCCCAATTGAGATAACCAGTCTGGCTTCTGAGCAAAAACTCGCGAAGTGAGATGCTTTCAACATATTCACTGATAGCATAAGCCGTATTGTTATCTTCAATAATATCTATTACAGGTACGAGCGCCGAAAGTCCGCGCACACGTGCAAGGCTACGCCACAAGTTCAAAAATTTGCGGAGATATGCATAATACAAATCTTTCCACTCATTCTTAATTGTAACCTCTGTTGAACTCATATTTCTATCAACGAAATTTTCAGGTAAAAACTCACGAATTACAACAGGGCTTTTGCGGTCAACATCATAAGCCATATAAGTAACGCCTTCACTATTGGAAGAGATTACTTTGCCTATTATGTATTTATCTCCGACAGGAGTTTTTAATGGAAGATAAGGTGAAATTTGTGGAGAGTCAACATAATATCCACATTTTGGACATTGCTTCTCACCGTAGAGTTCATTCATACAACTCATACAAAGATTATCAATGTTCACAATATCATCTCCTTTTTTAGTCTATATATAATATATCAAAGAGTTTTCTGCTTTGTCAAATTACATTTTAGTAACATTATGTTTCGTCAGACAACACCATCTCGGCGCATTTAACGCCATCAACGGCAGCAGAGACAATTCCCCCTGCATATCCTGCGCCCTCGCCACAAGGATAAAGCCCACGCACATTAGTTTGATAATACTCGTCACGGATAATTCTCACAGGTGATGAGCTTCGAGTTTCCGGTGCTGTGAGCACTGCTTCATCCATTGCAAAGCCTTTGAGTTTTTTATCCCATTCTGTCAGAGCGTGACGCATATTATTAACGACCTTTTCAGGTAATAATGTGCCAATGTCACTCATTGTGACACCTGTTGGGAATGATGGTTTAACTGCCCCCAATTTAGTGGATTTTTGTCCTTTTAAAAAGTCCCCAACCAAAGTTGCAGGTGCTGTGTAGTCCCCACCGCCCATATTAAATGCTTTTTCTTCAATTTCTCTTTGAAGTTGGAAGCCTGAAAGCACATGTTCACTTGGAAAATCTTCGGGATTTACACCAACCAGAATAGCAGAGTTTGCATTTTCTTTATCTCGTGCATACTCACTCATTCCGTTTGTGACAACTCCGCCCTTTTGAGATGACGCACAAACAACTGTGCCACCGGGACACATACAGAATGTATAAGCCCCCCTACCATGTGGTGGATGACAAGCAAGTTTGTAGTCAGCCGCAGGAAGTTTTGGGTGGTTTTTTAATTCACCAAACTGAATTGAATTTATCATTTCTTGCGGATGTTCAATTCGAGCACCGATAGAAAATGGTTTTTGCATCATAGTGATACCCCTATTATAGAGCATCTCTATTGTATCTCTTGCCGAGTGACCGATTGAGAGAATGAGCGCATCAGTTTCAATGTCGGTTTCTCTGCCGTTTTTGTCAGTTACTGTTATTCCGTGGATAAAATTATTTGCAACAATAATGTTGGTAAGTTGTGTTTCAAAAAGCACCTGACCACCAAGAGAAATAATCTCTTCACGAATGGCTTTAACAGTTGTTTTAAGTTTATCTGTACCGATATGCGGTTTTGCATTCACTAAAATATCTTCGGGTGCGCCGTGGTTTACAAATTCTTCAAAAACGAAACGACAACGACTATCTTTAATACCCGTTGTGAGCTTTCCGTCAGAGAATGTGCCTGCGCCACCTTCACCATATTGTATATTTGATTTTTCGTCTAAAATTCGATTAGTCCAGAAATTATTCACATCATTTGTACGGGAATCGACATCACGACCACGCTCAATAATTATGGGGTTGTGCCCGCTACGAGCAAGAATTAGACCCGCAAACATACCAGCAGGGCCAAAGCCTGCAATAACGGGTGGCAATGTGTTTCTTCTGTTTGACTGCGGAATTTTATATGAATATTTCTCGCATTTTATGACTTTTGAGTTGTTGAGATTCGTGAGAATTTTATCTTCATCACCATCAACTGTAACATCTGCCGTATAAACAAAATGCACACCGTCTTTTCTTGAGTCTATGCTTCTTTTAAATATTTCTGTTTTTAAAATTCTATTTTTATTTATTTTAAGTGTCTTGGCAACGGCATTTTCAATGTCAGAAAATTCGCTGTCAAGGCTTAATTTTATTTCGCTAATTCTGAGCATTGTTTATCCTTTCACCAATAGTTTTACCTACAAGACGCCCGCTTGACCAAGCCCATTGCAAGTTATAGCCACCACAGTCACCATCAACATTAAAGACTTCGCCACAACAGAACAAGTTTTTAACAAATATTGATTCCATTGTTTCGTCATTAAACTCTTTACAATCAACGCCGCCTGCTGTGACCTGAGCATAATCAAAACTTCTTGAGTTTTTAATTTTAATCTCCCAATTCTTGATGATTTTTGCAATTCTTTTGAGTTCATCATCTGTGAGAGTATTAACTCTTTTATTAACTGCAACCTGACATTCTTTAAGCAAAGTAATGCAAAGTTGTTTATTCATAATTCCACTTAAAAGGTTTTCGCAAAGCCCTGTGTCAACATTGCGACGAGAAACAAGATATTCCCAAATCTGTTCTTTTGTGAAATCAGGTGTTACATCAAGGTTTATTTTAATATCATTTGATGGTGAAACAGATACAAAACGAGAAAGTTGCATAATTGGAATACCAGATAATCCATAGTCTGTAAACTGAACTTCGCCATAGTTGTCAAGCTCTTTTTCACCATTAATTATTAAATCCATTTTGCAAATTGAACGCACACCTTTAAGCGCTTTTGTGAATTCATCACAGTTGAGTGAAACCAAAGCAGGTGCAGGCGAAATGATAGTGTGCCCAAACATTTTGAGCATATCATATCCGTCACCATCCGTACCGTGCACCTTTGCAGCCTTGCCACCACAGGCAACCACAACAAAATCAAATCTGTCACGATTGTTTATAACAATCTTCTGAGTTACACCTGTATCAATAGTTTTAAGGTGTACAGCTCTGTAATCACAAATTGTTTTAACACCAAGTCTTTCACATTCAAAGCGCAAAGCATCTAAAACTGACGCCGCCTGATTTGACAAAGGATAAACTCTACCCTCATCTTCTTCTCTAGTATAAAGACCCAATTTATTGAAAAACTCAATGTTCTTTTCAGGAGTATATTCTCTCAAAGCATACTGTGAAAAAGCCGTATCTCCACGAAAACCCCGCTCAGCCGAATTCATATTTGTAAGATTGCATCTTCCGTTACCAGTTACTAAAATCTTCTTACCCACTCTTGGCAATTTTTCAAGAATTGTAACCTCAATTTGATTTTTGTCTTTTACATTATGCAAAAGTTCAATAGCACAGGCAAGTCCTGACGCACCGCCACCGATTATTGCTATCTTTGTCACGGCTTATCCCTGCCTTTCAAGATATTCATATAGCTTTTCAATTGTTACACTGCTCATTACATGTTCCATTTTGCAAGCATCGTTTTCTGCGTTCTCTTCGTCAACACCTAATGTATCAACTAAAAACTGTTTAATAAGTTTATGGCGACGAAGCACATTTGCGGCATAACTTTCGCCCATTGGTGTAATTTTAATACTACCATAGGTTTCGTGCTCTAAAAAGCCATTTTGTGTGAGAGTATTCACTGCCCTGTTTACACTTGGCTTTGAAACACCTAAATGCTCGGCAATATCTGTTACACGCACATTTTCAATTTTTGTTGAAAGCACAAAAACTGCTTCAAGATAATCTTCAAGAGAAGATGTCATATTTTCAAAGTTATATTTCATAGCCAATCTTCCTTATATAGACTTTCTGTTAGTCTTTGCTTTTGCTAAATCAAAAATCTCTTTTTTCGTCTCGTCACTTGAAAGTCTTAAGTTTATAATCAAATCTGTTTCTTCTTTTGAAAGCTGAGCCAGATAACAAGCTTCAGGTTGAGCATCAACAAACTCATCATCATAAACATATTTCGCAGGTATTTTCCCTACAAACTTGTCAAACGAAATACCATAAAATTCACTGAGTTTTATCAAAGTATCAATATCAGGTGAGCGTCTGCCGGTTTCATAGCCACAATAAGCAGAACGACTTATACCCAACACATCCGCTACCTGTTGTTGTGTGAGATTGTTCTGATTTCTGATAATTTTAAGTTGTCTGAGTTTCATTTTAGACACCTCTTAAGCTAGCAAGTATATTTTGTTTATTTTATCATACATTTGTCGCAAAAACAACACAAATGTGACACTTCGAGACGAATATTTACAAATTCGACAAAATATGATAAAATAACTTAAATTATCAGGAGGGATATTATGCTTTACGTTTTGTTGGGAATACTTGCAGTTATTGTAATTCTCATTATTTTAGCTTCGAAACTGCTTGATGCAGCAGGGCTCAATAAAAGATGTGAGGGTAACGAAAACCTTAAATATTTAAAAGCAAAAAACTTTGATAATCTTAATGCTCACCCAATCAGTTTTAAGTCTGACGAGGGTCAGACACTTAACGGATTTCTTTATAGCGGTGCAAAGATTGATAAATATAAAGCTCTCATAGTTTTTTCTCACGGTATGGGTGCAGGGCATCTTGCATATACCACAGAAATCAACTATTTTGCACAAAAAGGTTATCTTGTGTTGGCTTATGACAACACGGGCACTTGCGAATCACAAGGCAAAAAGCTCAAAGGTTTTGCGCAAGGTGTTATCGACTTAAAATATGCAATCAAATATGTTGGAGCTCGTGATGACCTTAAAGAGTTACCCCTCTTGCTTTTAGGTCACTCATGGGGTGGATATAGTGTATGTAATGTTGCCGCTTTATCACCTGATGTTGAAATCAAAGGTATTGTTGCTTTCTCGCCTTTTCATTCTCTTAACAGATTGCTTTCAGATATGGTGAAAATGAAAACAAAGGCAAATATTCGCTTTATGACACCATTTATTGATATTGTGAATCTTTTGAAATTTGGCAAAGTCGGTATTTTACGTTCCTGCGACACAATTTCGAGCAACCAGATTCCTACACTTGTTATGCACGGTGGCAATGATATGACCGTAAATGTGAAAAACAGTCCTGTTGGAATGAAACACAGAATTGCAGAAAACCAGAATGCAAGAACTATTCTTTATGATAGCAAATATCATAATGTTTATCTTGCAAAAGATGCAGAGCAATATCTCAACGATGTTTTTGCAAAAGTTGGCTCTTTGCCAGAAAACAGTCAGGAAGCTTATGAGATTTATCAGTCAATCGACTATTCACTCATCACAAAAGAAGATTTAACAGTTATGGATACTGCGAATTTATTCTTTGAAGAATGTATTATGAAGCGCGACTTTTTAAGTGAATAAAAAAATCCCGTGATACGAACAAGTATTGCGGGATTTTTTATTGAAAATTATTTACAAAAAATGTTAATTTTGATATTATAAGAGAAGAAATTATTAGAGGTGATATTGTGAATAAAATTTCATTTGGTACAGGTGGTTGGCGTGCAATTATTGGCGAAGATTTCATCTGTGAAAATGTTCGTCGTGTCGCAAAGGGTATAAGCCTTTTGATGCAGGAAGAAAACAAGACAGAAAAGCCTGTAATTATCGGTTTTGACAGACGCTTTCTTTCTGAAAATGCGGCAAAATGGGTTGCAGAGGTGTTAGCTCATGACGGTATAAATGTATTGTTTATGGATAGAAGTGTGCCTACTCCCCTTGTTATGCACACAGTTAAGGACAAAAAACTTGATTTTGGTATTGAAATCACCGCAAGCCATAACCCATCAAGCTATAATGGTATCAAACTTATTATTGAAGAGGGACGTGACGCTCCTCTTGAAATCACAAATCATCTTGAAGAATTAATTGCTTCTGTTGATGAAGTTGAATTTTTGGATTATTCTGTTGCTCTTGAAAAAGGACTTGTTACATATATCAATAATCCTTTCAATAAATTCCTTGATGACATTATCGGTCTTCTTGATATGAATGCACTCCGTGAGCGTGGTCTTCGTGTGCTTTTTGACTCAATGCACGGTTCCGGTACATATCCGTTACTTGTAATCTTCCACACAGCAAGATGCACTATTGACACTATCAACATTAATAAAGATGCATATTTTGGGGGCGTTATGCCTGCTCCATCTGAAAGAAGTCTTTTCACACTTCGTAATCAAGTTGTAAACGGTGGTTACGACTTTGGTATTGCTATGGACGGTGATGGTGACCGTCTTGGCATTATCGATGCTAACGGTAGTTATATCAATGCCAACGAAATTCTTTGCCTTCTCTATTACTATCTCGTTAAATACAAGGGTTGGCGCGGTCCTGTTGTCCGCAACCTTGCAACAACACATATGCTTGATAAAATTGCAGAGAGCTTTGGTGAGAAATGTTATGAAGTTCCTGTTGGATTCAAATATATTTCATCAAAAATTGATGAAGTTGATGCAGTTCTTGGTGGTGAATCATCAGGTGGTCTTACTGTTCGTGGTCACATTCATGGCAAAGACTCTGTTTATGCTGCATCACTTTTCGCTGAAATGGTCAGCGTTACAGGTAAATCCCCTGCCCAGCTTCTTGACGAGCTCAAAAAAGAATTTGGCACATTTGTAATGGTTGAAGATGATATGCGCTTTGCACCTGAAATTAAGCCAATGGTTAACAAAACACTTATGGTTGACAAACTATTACCAACATTCAAAGATGAGATTGTTCGTGTTAATTATGAAGATGGTTGCAAGGTTTATTTTGAAGACGGCTATGTAATTTGCCGTTTCTCTGGTACAGAGCCACTTCTTCGTATTTTTGCAGAAAGCACAAACCCTGTTCGTGCAAATGAATATATTGATACATTTAAGAAATTTTTATTTGATTAAGGAGAAAATCAATGAGTTCAAAAATTATTTATGACCAACCTTTTGACCACAAAGAATATGGCTCAGAGCGCAATCGTATTCCTGCTCTTTACACTCTCAATGACGGTAGTGTTATGGCTAGTGCTGATATTCGTTATGGTCACGGTGCCGACTCACCCAACAACATTGACATTGCCGTTGCAATTTCAAAAGACGGATATAATGATTGGAATTACGTGATGGTCAACCATTTTGATGACTATGCAGACTTAGTTACATCAACTGACAGCGCATCATTTATTGATTCAGTTATCGTACAATCAAGCACAGGACGAATTTTTATGCTTGCTGATGCTCAACCATATGAATGTGGTTATCTTCAATGCAAAACCGGTACAGGTTATTGCGAAGTTGACGGCAAAAAGCATCTTCTTCTCACAAGCGGTAACAACGGCGACAAATTAGACTCTTTTGGATTTTATGTTGGTGATTTTGATGGGGACTTTGCACCTGTTTTCAAAAGAAACGACAACAAAATCACAGAATATTCTCTTGACCGAGAATTTCGTCTTTATAAAAATGGTGAGCCACTTTATGCGGACCAAAAAGGCTCTGAAAATGTAAAAGTTCAACAGAATGTTTTTTATAGCTGTGCAGAATTAAAATGCTATAGAACAACATATCTCTGGTTAAGATATAGTGACGATAACGGCAAAACCTGGAGTTCTCCACAGATTATTTCAGACCAAGTAAAAAAAGAAAAAGAATCTTTTTTAGGTGTTGGACCAGGTCGTGGCGTTGTAATTAATCATAACGGCAAAGAGAGAATACTTTTCTGTGTTTATGACAACAACGGACTTTTCAAAGACCCGATTTTTGAAAATGCAAGTGCTGTTTATTCTGATGACAATGGTCTTACATGGCACAGAAGCAATAAAATCAAGATTAAAAAAGGTATAGGAAAGACAAGTGAGGCACAGCTTGTAAAAATCGAAAGCGACAATTACAAAGCACTTCGTATGTATGCAAGAAACTTGAGCAACTATATAGCGTACGCTGATAGCACAGACGGTGGTGAAACTTGGACAACCTTCCGTGCAGATAAGTCCCTTGAAGGCACAAAAAACTGTATGGTTTCACTTATGGAAACATCAAGAAAAATCCAAGGTAAGCAAATGATTCTCTGCTCTGCAGGTGGAAATCTTAAAGCAAGAGCAGATGGTGTGCTTCGTGTTGGTCTTACTGAAAACAATGGTAATGTTAACTGGATTAGCACATATCACTTAACACAGGGATTTTACGGATATTCTTGTTTAACTGAACTTTCTGACGGCAATTTTGCAGTTTTCTATGAAGACGAAGCAACGCATCTTAAATATACAGTTTTTACTGTATCAGATGATGGTGTAATTAATGAAATCAATGGTGAAAATCTTGATTTTAAACCTGATAATTCATCAAAGACACAACGCTCAATTAAGTTCAAACGAGCAATGTCTAATATCAAATTCAAATTAGGATTAATGTAACAGGAAAAACTATGTCAGCATATTTATTTACACATTTCACAGAAACCAAAAGCGACCAAGAGTATGTGTGGTTTGCAGTCAGCCGTGATGGTCTACACTTCACAGATTTAGGCAATGACGAGCCATTACTCAAATCAAGACTTGGTACAAAAGGTATTCGTGACCCATTCATTGTCTATGATGAAAAACTGAAGAAATATTTTATAATTGCAACCGACTTGCTCACTACAAGTGGCAACTGGTATAACTTTTCTCACAAGGGAAGTCGTTCAGTTGTTATCTGGGAGAGTGAGGATTTAATCAACTGGTCAGAAGAAAGACTTGTTGAAGTGGGTGTTGAAAATGCAGGTTGTGTTTGGGCACCTGAGGCAATTTTCTGTAAAGAAAAAGATGCCTGGTTTATGTTTTTTGCATCTTGTGTGAAAGGAAAAGGTCAACTACACCATAAACAGAGAATTTATGGCACATTCACTAAGGATTTTAAAGAATTCTCACCCACATTCAAATTCATTGACGCAAAAACTGATGTGATTGACACAAATATTGTTTGGGACAACGGCTATTATTATCGCTTTTCTAAAGACGAAACCAACAAAAAAATTACTATCGAAAGAAGTGAAAAGCTTGTTGACGGAGAATGGAAAGCAATCCATTCAGATGTTTTTGCAAACTTCTTTGGACTTGAAGGTCCTGAAACATATTATCTTGAAGAGCAGCAGAAATGGTGCTTAATTGCTGACCAGTATCACACTCATCAAGGCTACACACCATTTTTATGTGATGACCTTGCAACAGGCAAGTTTATTCAACTGCATAATGACCAGTTTGATATGGGCAAACGCAAAAAGCGTCACGGTGGTGTTATCAAAATCACCGACGAGCAATATGACAAACTTGTCAAGGCTTTTGGAATAGATGAATAACAAAAACCCGATGGATTTTTCCATCGGGTTCTATTTTTTATTTGACAAATCAAAACTTAAATCTAACAAAAATTTTAGTTTTTCATCGTCTGCTGTGCCATCAAGACTAATTGTAATCCAATGAGTTTTATTCATATGATATGCCGGATAAAATCCAACTTCGCCCATCAGATTACCAATAAGAATCGGGTCACTTTTAACATTTACAACATCAATGTTTTCCGTGCTTTTAAGACCTAATTTATCCTTTGATATGGTCATAATTATAGCAAACCATTTTTTGTTGTTATGATGACGAAACACAGCACAGTCAGGTGACGATGCAAAAACATATTCGGGCTCTGTACTATAAAAATCAGCTATATGCTTAATTAAATCTTTTCTTTTCATATCAATTAAATTTTGGTAAGTAGTCGCCGTGAGCAACAATTAAATCGTCAACCATTTTCTTGATTGTGTCAATATCTAACTCACTGCCAGTATGTGGGTCAAGCATTGCTGCCTGATAGATATGCTCTTTTTTGCATGTTACTGCTGCTTCAATTGTTAAGAGTTGAACATTGATGTTTGTCATATTCATTGCGGCACATTGTACTGGCAATGCACCAACATGGCAAGGATGAACGCCATATCCATTCACAAGGCAAGGCACTTCAACACAAGCATTTTCAGGTAGATTTGTAATAAGGTGTCCAGTATTCAGCACATTACCACCGATTTGATAAGGCTCACCTGTTACTATTGATTCCATAATTCTTGATGCGTATTCTTCTGAACGCTCGTGTTCTTTTACACCCTTTTCGAGCATTTCGGCATACTCTTTTTTCCAACCCTCAATCTGATTCACACAACGGCGTGGATATTCGTCAAGGGGAATATTATATTTTTCAATAAGTTCAGGATATTTGCTTTTTATGTAGAACATATTGTACTCTGCATTATGCTCACTTGATTCTGTGCAGTAGTAACCGAAATTTTTGATATAATCCATTCTGACTTTATCATCTGCATCGGGTTTAGCCATATACTCATCAACTCTTGACTTGATTTCAGGATACAAATCAACACCGTTTTTGTCCTTAATTTCAAGAAGCCACGCCATATGGTTAATACCTGCAATAAGCTCTTTTCTACCCTCGAGTTTATCTTCCATATCAAGTTTTTTGAGCAACCATTTTGAGCAACCCTGAACACTGTGGCAAAGCCCCACAGTTTTAATTCCAGTATATCTTTGCATATATCCTGTAAGCATTGCCATTGGGTTAACATAGTTCAAGAAAAGTGCATCGGGACAAACTTCTTCCATATCATCGGCAAAATCTTTCATAACGGGTATTGTACGAAGTGTACGCATAATACCACCGATTCCAAGGGTGTCACCAATTGTCTGTCTTAAACCGTATTTCTTTGGCACTTCAAAGTCAATAATTGTGCACGGGTCATAAAGACCAACCTGAATTGCATTGACAACAAAACTTGCACCGCGGAGTGCATCTTTTCTGTTTTCCACACCAACATAGCACTCAATTTTACCATATCCACCTTTGGCTACTCTCATAGCCTCAAGAATTGTACGGCTTTCTTCAAGTCTTTCGGCATCTATATCATAAAGGGCAAACACGCTATCGCGAAGTGACTCTGTGCACATACAGTCCCCTATAACATTTCTTGCAAAAACTGTGCTACCTGCACCCATAAATGTAATTTTCATAAAACTATCCCCTTATCCTATTGCAATTTTAAAGCAGAGTGGCAAATCATTTTCTAACTCACTTTTAAGCTTAATTGTAAGTGCTTTTTCATCTCTTGTAAAGTTGATTTTTTCATCACTTCCAAGTAATTCAACACTCTCAATTAAATAATCGTGTGGAATGTGCTTTCTAAGTGTTTTGATTTTTATAGTTTTTGATGGGCGCATCTGGAATGCATATAAAAAACCATCTTTATATGTAAAGCGAAAATCCTTATTTGTGAAATTCTTTTCGTCACCATCTTGGAAGAAGCCATCTTTAGCATTAACTTTACCTTCACCAAATTGTTTCCAGAATGTTGTACCATAAATACCTTCACCATTGATTTTGAGCCACTCACCCATTGTAAGAAGCACTTCTGTTTCTTCGTTGGTGATTGTGCCATCTGCTTTTGGACCAATATTTATAAGCAAATTACCATTCTTTGAAACAATATCAACTAAGTCACAAATAACTTGACGAGCACTCTTATATTTATTGTCAGCAGTATATCCCCAAGAATGTTTACCGATTGCAGTATCAGTCTGCCAATAAATTGGCGAAATTCCTGTTAATGCTCCACGCTCAACATCAAAGGTTGCCACATTCGGTGGAAAAGCCTCGTGCTTATAGTTGATTGTAACTTCTTTGCCCCATTCTTCTGCACGATTGTAATAATATGCAGCTAACTTTTTGAGATAAGGTTTGAAGCTGTGATTATGAATCCACCAGTCAAAATAAAGCACGGATGGTTGATATTTATCAACTAATTCGCAAGTACGCACAAGCCAGTCTTCGAGCCATTCTTGACTTGCACCTTGTGAGTATGTATCGGCGGTAGTTTTGTGAATAACTTTTGGGTCAAATTCTTCACTATATACAGCCGGACCATAGAAATCACGGTATTTTTCATCGTTGACATCACTATCAAAAAGACGACCAGGATTCATAAAGAAATAGTGTTCCGCACGATGAGTTGATGCACAAAGTGTAAGTCCTTGCTTTTCACATTCTGTTTTGATTTCACTCACAACATCACGACAAGGTCCCATTCTTGTTGAATTCCAAAGGTTGAATTCGGTGTCATACATTGCAAAACCATCGTGGTGTTCGGCAACTGGCATAACATATTTCATACCCGCTTTTTTGAAGAGCGAAACCCATTTTTCTGCATCAAACTTTTCAGCCTTAAACATTGGAATAAAATCTTTGTATCCAAATTTATCTTGTGGTCCCCAAGTTTTTCTATGATGCTCAAATTCACGAACATCCTTGTCATACATACCCCTTGAATACCACTCATTGCCGAATGCTGGCACGGAATAAATTCCCCAATGAATAAACACTCCTATTTTATCGTGCATATACCAAGAAGGTACTTTGTGTTGGGACAAAGACTCCCAATCTGCCTTGTATTTTCCGTTTTCGTTGACTTCATCAATTAATTTCAAATATTCCCCAGTTGTCATTTGCGCCACCAACCCTATTAAGATAAAATAATTATACCAACAGTAGTGCATTTTTGCAATTATTATGTTAAAATAAATCTAATTTGTGAGGTGTGTTTGTTTGATATACTTAATATATTTTCTTCTTGCTCTATTTGCAACAACCATAGGCTCACTTACGGGTATGGGTGGCGGAGTAATAATCAAGCCACTTATGGATGTTTTAGGCGACTTTAATGTGCAAACAATCGGTATTGTCTCGTCAATTACCGTGTTTTCAATGGCACTTGTGTCGGTAGGCAAACAATTTAAATCAAAAACTGAAATTCCATTTAATATGGCACTTCCCTTGGCTATCGGCTCGGTTGCAGGCGGAATAATTGGTGAAAAACTTTTAGATTTTATTGTGGACGCATTAAAAATCAACTCTATTGTTACAATTATTCAAAATTTTGTGCTTGCCATTCTTATTTTGTTTGTTTTTGTTTATATGAAGAACAAGCAAAAAATCAAGGGTAAAGAGTTAAAAAGTTTACACACTTCTCTCTTGGTTGGTGTATTTTTAGGTGTGTGCTCATCATTCTTGGGCATCGGTGGTGGACCTATAAATGTTGCACTTATTATTTATCTTTTCTCGGTAAGCACAAAAACTGCGACAGTATGTTCTCTAATAACAATTCTTTTTGCTCAAGTTTCAAAACTAACGACAGTAGCACTCACAACGGGATTTTCTAATTTTGATTTGTCAGTTGCACCTGTTATGATTATGGGTGCAATTTTAGGTGGATTTATCGGTGCAAGTTTCAATAAAAAATGCAAAGAAGCAACTGTTGAAAAGGCATTTAATTGTGTGCAATTACTTGTGCTGGGAATAACAATTTTTAATATTGTAAGAAACATAATACAATAGAAAAAGGTGGATAAAACTCCACCTTTTTTTATTTTTTCTTTGCTTTTTCTTTTGCGCGTTTATCGTTGATAATCTGCATATGTTCTTCAGTAATAAGTTCAACATTATTTTCTCTTGCCCAGTCAACACAACCTTTAAGTACCAATGGTAAAAACACGCGTGGTACTGCAAGAACTGTTTTGAGGGCTTCATCTGTGAACTTGATTTTATCGTCAACTCTGTCAGCTGCATAACGGACAGATTCAAGTGATGCTTCTCTCATTTGAAGAAGTTCTGCGCGCATTCTTCTCTTTCTGTGGAACCAGAAATTCTTGCTGTCACGGTAGCCATAATCAACTGGAAGTGCTGGGAAATCTTTAGCTTTAACACCATTGATAATAGCATCACTATACTTTTTCTTCATAAGAATTTTGTCAATTTTAAGAATAAAATGAGCACCGAATTTACTTGTAATACCATTGAAATCGTGATATGGACCTTCGTAACCGTTAAGCTCTCCTGCCATATCTTTATCAGCGCCGTCAAGTTCACGCACCCAAGTGCATTCGATAACTTCAATAGCATCAGTCAAAACCATAGGGCGTGTTTCCCCTGTTTCTTCTTCGAGCAAGCTCTTTTCAAGTTTGAAATTGCACTTTGGCATTTTCTCTTCAGGCTTATCACCTGGCCAAGAGAGTTTAACTGCTTCTTTAAAAGTTTTTGGATTGTCATCAATAAAATTGAGTGCGCATTTACCATTTCTGAGAATATTCTGTGCAGTATTTGATGAATTTCGGCAACAAAGAAGCATCGCATAATAATCTTTACCCGCAACATAATATGGTTGCACAAGTGAATATGGACCTAAATTTGTAGTTCCGTCTTCACAAAGTGTACTGATTACAACTGTTGGCATTGGAAAGAACAAAGATGTCTGATAAAAGTTATCAACTATTCTTAAATTTTCAAAACTACTCATAAAAACATCTCCTGAAATTGTTTATATTCATATTTTATCACATCTGTTTTTTGTGTCAATAAAAACGTCTCAAAAATCGTTATTTTTTTAACATTTCTGGTTGAAAATGATGATTTATTTTGCTACAATATAATGTAATAGATTTGGGGGAATTTTAATGAATAATAATGCTACAATAATTGCTCTCTCGGGCAAAGGTGGGGTTGGTAAAACATCAATTTCTGCCGCGATTGTAAAACTTTTGGTGGAGACTTATCCAGATAAAAAAATACTTGCAATTGATGCTGACCCTGCTGTTGGACTTTCAACTGCTTTAGGTATTGATGTTAAAACTACTATTGACGACATTAGAAAAGAAATTGTTGCAACTGTTGAAGATGGTGATACAAAAACTGCCATTGAACTTTTGGGTGATGCAAGATATAAGATTTTTGATGCACTTGTTGAAACTGACGGTTTTGCATTCATTGCTGTTGGGCGTCCTGAAAGTGCAGGGTGCTATTGCAAAATCAACTCTTATTTAAAAGAAGTAATCAGCATTCTTTCAAGTGATTTTGACTATGTTGTTATTGACGGTGAAGCAGGCATTGAACAAATTAACCGTCGAGTAATGGAAAAAGTTACTCACCTTTTGCTTATTACTGATGCAAGTAAAAAAGGCACACAGGTTATCACAACAATTAAAAATGTTGCTGATGAGCTTGTTATGTATAAAAAAATCGGTGCAATCGTTAATAGACTTCCTGACGAAAGCGTTATCCCCCATATAAATACAAATGGAATTCCGGTTTTGTCATATATCCCTAATGATAAGAATCTAGCAATTTATGATATTGAGGGCAAAAACATCACAAAGCTTCCTGATGACTCAAATGTAGTTGCAGGTGTTAAAAAAGCTCTCAAAGAATTAGAAATAATATAAGGAGTAAGGTATGAAAGACTTAAAACATCTTTATGAGTTTGAAAAACTTTTGCAAGATGCAAACAACGAGCTTGTGCAAAAGGCTAAAAACGATGGTGGAATCGCACTTGGTTACACCTGTTATCATATCCCTGAAGTGCTTTTGAACTGTGGCAACTGTTTTTCAGTCAGACTTCGTGCGCCACGAACAGGCTCAATGGATATTGCAACTTATTATATGAGCAATTTCCTTTGTGGATACAGTAAAGCAATTCTTGAAAGAGCAATTGAGGGTGGTTACAATTTCTTGAATGCTCTTCTCTCATCTGAAACCTGCTCTGAAATGAACAGAACTGCAGAACATTTTGAACTTCTTAACTTAGTTCCAAATGATAAATTCTTTGTTACATTTTTAGATGCACCTTTTAAGGTTGAAGAACACACAATCAAGCATTATGTTAACCAAACAAGAGTCAAAATTCTTGATATGTTAAGTTCTGTCTATGGTGTTGACACTTCTGACGAAGCTCTTTTAAAAGCAGTCCACGAACATAACGAAGTTTGCCGTCTTATGACAGAAATCGGTGATTACAGAAAAGAAGAAAACCCAAGAATTACAGGTTATGAATATCACATTTTAAATCTTGTTACATATTGTTGTCCAAAGGCTTTAATCTTGCCTGCACTTCGTGAAACTGCAGAAGAGTTAAAGACAAGAGAGCCTGACCAGAAAAAGAATTACCGTGCAAAAATCGTGGTAGTTGGCTCTGAAATGGATGACCCTGACTTCACTTCTCTTATTGAAGACAGTGGTGCATTGGTTGTTGCTGACCGTTACTGTTTCGGCGCATTACCTGGCAGACAAGAAATCGTTATCGACGAGACAAAAGATATTCTCACTCAGATTTGCACTCATTATATGAAAACAAGTCAGTGCCCAAGATATATGAGTCACGAAAAAGTGCAAGAACGTCGCGACTATGTTAAACAGTTGGTTGACGAATACCACGCAGACGGCGTTATGTATGAGCAACTTAAATTCTGTGAATATTGGGGTTATGAAAGAGCACTTGCTTCTTATGTTATGAGTGGAGACTATGGCGTACCGACTGCTGCAGTTGACCGTCAATACACAGCATCTGCATCAGGACAGTTAAGAACAAGAGTTCAGGCTTTTGTTGAGAGCCTTGAAATTAAGAAAATACAAAAAGCAAGGGAGGAAAGCCAAAATGGATAATTACGGTAAATTATATAAAGAACACACAGCTATCTTAAAGCACAGAGAATGGCGTGGGCTTAAAGACACGATGTATGACTATTATCGTTGGCTTATCACCTGGAAAGATATGATTAAAATGGTGCTTAAAGCACCTATCTCAACTGTAAAAGGTTTATGGAGATACAGATGGATGGCATCTTATCTCTCTGCTCCTTCCTTTGTTGACCGTCATGTTGCAGGACTTCGTGGTGCTCATCTTCGAATTGCTCATCTTCACTACAATATGATTGTTAAGCACACCACAAAGCTTATCAACATTTCGTTCCGTGCAGATGAAAAAATTAATCCAAACAATAAACTTTCAAAGAAAATTGTGCTTACTGACGAGATTGTTCCAAATGAAGTTTTTCTTGGGTTCCCAAATCTACAACCAATGCCATTACAGACATTGCCAATTTTCTTATCTTCAATGGTTGACCAGCAGATTACACCACCCTATCTTGAAGTTACTGAAAGTTTTGGTGTTCCTGCCGATGTTTGTCCATTGCCAAGTGCCGAAGCAGGTGTTGCAATTGAAGACGACTATCCAAAAATGGGTTGTTGTATGATTGGCACTAATATGCCTTGCGATGGTTCAATTATGAACTCATCATTCCTTGACAGAAGATTGAACTTACCAACTCATTGTTTTGGTGTTCCACTTCGTTATGATGGTGAAGATGTTCAGGAATATGCCGTTGACGAAATCAAATCACTTATTAAATTCATTGAAGACCAGACCGGTGAAAAATTCGACTGGGATGCATATTTCAAGGGAATGAAAATGTATAACAAACAGCTTGAATATGAGCGTCAAAAATGGGATATAAACAAAACTCCTTATCCACAGATGACGGGTGCTGCTTTCTGGCTTTACAGAATTTTCTATTTCAACCTTTCAGGTGGCTCAAACGAGAAATTCCTTAAAGTTGACAAAAAAGTCAATAAGATTATGATGAAAGCTTATGAAAAGAAAACTCCTGTTTCAAAAGAAATGCGTCACCGTGCAGTTGTTTGGTCTTGCCCTGCAAACTACTATACAAGTTTTGCAAACTGGCTTGAAAACTGCTGGGGTATGAATGTTGTTATGGATATGGAAACTATGATTTCATATCTTGAAATTGACACAGAAGATAAAGAACAATCCCTTAAAGATTTAGCGAAAACATATCAGCGCTCAATTATGAGAAAGCACACCAAAGGTGGCTATAAGAATGTTGTTGACGAATTGTGGCGCATTGTTGAAGAATATAATGCAGATACAGTTATTATGTATGACCAGATTTCTTGTAAAGGTATGGATGGTCTTGCAGGTATCTTTGACGACCAAGCAAGAGAACATGATGTAAACTTTATCTGGGTTAAACAGGACCTTATGGACCCTCGCACAATTTCACGAAGAGATATGCGCGAGCAGGTTAACAAATATATGCAAACAGTTTTACAAGAAGAGCCACTTGATGCATCTCTTCTTGATTTTGAAGACGATATGGCTTGGTAAAATTTAAAATAAACACGAGGATATTTTTTCTGTAACAATGAAAAAACCGCAAGACATATTAGTATATTTCGAGGATTTTTGAAGCAGTTACAGAGAAAATAGACCGTGTATGCAAACTATATAAGGAGTAATAATATGAAATATTTTGGTGGATGTGACGTTGGTTCTACATATACTAAATGTGTAATCCTTGATGAAAACGGCAATATGGTTGCCAATGTTACAAATAGAAGTAAAATAAACCCTGTTCAAAGTGCTGAAATTGCACTGGACGATGCAGTAGCACAAGTTGACGGATTAAATTCTGCAAAAGAGCTTTCATACCTTATTGGTACAGGTTATGGACGAAACAAAGTTCCTTTTGCTGACGAAAACATTTCTGAAATCAGTTGTCACGCTATGGGTGTGCACGTTACAAACCCTGAAGTTAAGGCAATTATTGATATCGGTGGTCAGGACGTTAAAGGTATTTCAATTGACACAGACGGCACAGTTAAAAACTTTGCTATGAACGATAAATGTGCAGCGGGTACAGGTCGTTTCTATGAAGCAATGGCAAATGCTTTTGAAATGACATTACCTGAATTTTCAAAGCTTTCACTTAATGCTAAAAACACTATTCCAATTACTGCACAATGTACAGTTTTCGCAGAAAGTGAAGTTATTTCTCTCGTTGGTGAAGGCAAACCAATGGACGAAATTGCAGCAGGTATTCAATTAGCAGTTGCAAAGCGTTGCTTTGTTATGGCTAAAAAAGCAGGCGCAGTTGACAGCATCACTCTCACAGGTGGTTGTGCTAAAAACGACGGTCTTAAAAAAGCAATCGAGAAAGTGCTTAAAATCAATGTAGTTGAGTTAAAGACAGACCCACAGTTGATGGGTGCTTTAGGCGCTGCTGAATATGCTCGTCAGAAAGGTCTTTCTAAGGTGAACTAAATGGATATTATCTTAATTATTTTAGGTGTTATTCTTGCTCTCTTTGTAATCACTTTTGCAATTTACTGGTTTAACCTTGATATGAAACTGGTGCGAGTTGTTTATGACTGGTTACAGAAGCATTATGACAAAATGAAAAGGGATAAAAAATTATAATGGACTTTTTCAATTCATTAATCAAAGACACCAACAATCTGCTCACAAATTATTCTTGCAAAGCTTTTGAATATAACAGTAATAATGCTTGGGAAGATTTGGGCTATAATCAGGTTATTTTGCAAAGGGATACTGCTTTTGAGCTTGACGGTGTTGGTTTTAATCTTGTAACATCATCCCCTATCGCTGATGAAATATTAGTTGTTGGTGACGATTGTGCAGATATTTCGCAAAAGCGCAAATTTACAAGAGTTTCTATTGTCGAAATCGACGCAGTTGACGACGAGCAAAAAGCATATAATCTCATTCGCAAGATTGAATATGTTAAATATCACTATTTCCCTGACGGATATATGATAAGAACAACTTCATCTTCTCACAAAGAAAATGTGCGAGTTTCAAAAGTTGCTGTTAAAAATGGTATCAATTTTCAGAAAATCGGCAATCTTCTCATAAATAAATATAAAGAAATTCCAAGTGTTAAGGGTGTTAAGGTAATTTTTGTCACAGACCCACAACTAGATTTGAATTCTTTCACTAAAATCGCCGAGAAAAACAAGGAAATCACAAAAGCACTCAACCACGTTATGAATACGGTGAATTTTGATTGTGACACCTGCAACCTTAAAGCAATTTGTGATGAAGTTGAGGGTATGAGAGAATTGCATTTCAAATCTGCTGAAAAATAAAGGTGTTTTATGAATTTACAAGATATTATAGAGTTTTTTGATAGTCGTGCAAAAAATTGGGACACAGTAAACACCCAAAATCAACAAGTCATAGATAAAATTTTAGACTTGGGTAACATCAAAGACGGAGTTTCTGTGCTCGATGTTGCTTGTGGCACGGGTGTGCTCTTCCCTGACTTTCAAAAGAGAAATGCAAAGGTTATAGGCATTGATGTTTCACCTGAAATGGTGAAAATCGCAAGAGAAAAGTTTCCCGAATATGAAATTATCTGCGATAATGCGGTGACTTATAATTTTCAAAAACAATTTGACAGAATAATGATTTTCAATGCATATCCGCATTTTGAAAATCCTGAAAAACTTATTGAAAATCTTATGAACTCGCTTAAAATCGGTGGACGATTTTCAATTGCGCACGGGGCAAGCAGAGAAGAAATTCAAAAATGCCATTCAGGGAATGCAAAAACCATTTCTCTCGACTTACCCGAAGCAGAAGACGTTGCAAGTTTATTATCAAAACATCTTAAAGTTGATATCGTTATTTCAGATTCACAAATGTATATGATTTCAGGTATAAAAGAATAAAAAAAGAGCCTTTAAAGGCTCTTTTTTATATATCGATTTCAATTCCCACAGGGCAATGGTCACTACCCATAATATCAGTATAAATTGTGCTTTCTTTAAGTTTTGGTGCAAGTCGGTCTGACACAACAAAATAGTCAATGCGCCACCCTACATTCTTCTCTCTTGCGTGGAACATATAACTCCACCAAGAATACTGTATTTTTTCAGGATAGAGATAGCGGAAAGAATCAGTAAACCCTGCATCTAAAAGCTCTGTAAACTTGTTTCTTTCTTCGTCGGTGAACCCAGCATTATGGTGATTTGTCTTTGGGTTTTTAAGGTCGATTTCTTGGTGGGCAACATTCAAGTCGCCACAATAAATCACAGGCTTTTTGCTATCAAGCTTCTGCATATATTCCCGCAGAGCATCTTCCCAAGTCATTCGATAATCGAGTCTTGTAAGTTCTCTTTGAGAATTTGGTGTGTAAACACAGAGAAGATAGAAATTTTCATATTCAAGTGTGATTGCTCTACCCTCGTGGTCGTGTTCTTCAATACCCAAACCATAAGTCACACTTATTGGCTCGTGTTTTGCAAAAATCGCTGTGCCTGAATACCCCTTTTTCTCTGCACTATACCAATACTGGTGATAATCAGGGGTTAAAAACTCTGCCTGACCCGGTTGCATTTTAGTTTCTTGAATACAGAAAAAATCTGCATCTTCATTTTTAAAAAATTCTTCAAAGCCTTTATTTAAACAAGCCCGAAAGCCGTTAACATTCCAAGATATAAATTTCATAATTTTTTAGTCCTTTGCTTTTCGTAATATATTTATTTTATCATTTATTTTGATAATATACAATACTTATGTTTATTGACTTTAATAGGTATTAGATATATAATTTAGTGTGAATAAAATCTATATGATAAGGGGATTTTTATGGATAGCTATGCAAAGCGTTTTAAAATAGATTGCTCTCCCGTTGCAAAGAGTGAGCAAACTATTGTTCGCGGCAACACAAGATTTACAGTAATCACACCTTGCCTTTTGAGAGTTGAAAATCAAAAGAATGCAAAATTCTGTGATGAACCAACACAGAGCGTATGGTTCAGAGATTTCTGTGACGCATCATTTGAAGTTAAAGAAGCAAATGGTCTTGTTGAAATCAAGACAGAAAGCACAACATTTACATATTCTCTCAAAGCAAACAAAATGAAGAGCATTACTCTTAACGATGGTAGAATAAACTTTAATTTCAAGTCAGGCAACCTTAAAGGAACTTGCCGTACTCTTGATATTACAGCGGGCATCATCAAGTTAAATGACGGTGTTTGCTCAAAAGATGGTGTTGCAATTCTTGACGACAGTGAAACACTTGTCCTTAAAGAAGACGGCACAATCTTGCCAAGAGACAACAAAGAAAAAGACGAATATTATTTCGCTTATGGTAACGACTATATAGGCGCTACAACCGACCTTTATAAATTAACAGGCAAAGTGCCACTTATCCCCCGTTATGCTCTCTCTAACTGGTGGAGCAGATATAAGGCATATACACAAGAAGAGTATTTAACTCTTATGGATAAATTCAAAGAGGAAGAAGTGCCAATTACAGTTGCAACTGTTGATATGGACTGGCATTGGGTTGACATTAAGAAGAAATTCGGCAAAGATGCTCACAAAATGACAAAGCACTTAAACCTTTGGGAATATATATATGACGTTTGGTCAGCGGGTTGGACTGGTTATAGTTTCAACACGGACCTTTTCCCTGACTATGAAGAATTCTTAAACAAACTCAAAGCAGATAACTATCATATCACATTCAACATTCACCCATCAATGGGCGTGCGTTGGTTTGAAAATCAATATGAAGATATGTGCAAGGCTATGGGACAAAACCCTGCAGATAAAAAGCCTGTGGAATTTGATATTACAGACAAGAAATTCACAGAAAATTATTTTGACATTCTTCACAGACCATTCGAAGAAAAGGGTGTGGATTTCTGGTGGATTGACTGGCAACAGGGCAACAACACAAAAACACCGGGACTTGACCCACTCTGGGCACTTAATCACTATCATTTCCTTGACAATGCAAAGGATAATCATCGTCCACTCATTCTCTCTCGTTTCTGTGGTGCAGGTAGTCAACGCTATCCATTAGGTTTCTCTGGGGACACAACACAGACTTGGAAGAGCCTTGATTTTCAACCGGGATTTACTGCAACTGCATCTAATATTGCTTATCCTTGGTGGAGCCACGACATCGGCGGTCACTGTATGGGCAAAAAGGACGATGAGCTCTATCTTCGTTGGGTACAGTTAGGTATTTATAGCCCTGTTATGCGACTTCACTCAACAAACAACGAATTTGCAGGTAAAGAGCCTTGGAATTACAGCGGTCCTGTTGAGAGAATTGCAAAGGATGCGCTTCGTTTAAGACATAAGCTCTTACCATATATCTACACAATGAACTATCGCACACATACTGAATGCAGAGCAATTTGTGAACCAATGTATTATGCTTATCCAACCGACGAAAACGCATATAACTGCAAAAACGAATTCTTCTTTGGTACTGAAATAATCGTTGCACCTATTACAGAGCACTCATCAAAGAAAACAAACCTTGCAGGTGTTAATGTGTGGATTCCTGAGGGAAGATATACAGATATTTTCACAGGAAGAATTTACGAAGGCAACAAATTCGTTAAAATGTATCGTGATATTGAGAATATTCCTGTTTTGGCAAAAGAAGGCGCAATTATCCCAATGAGCGCAAACGACAAAACCAACGATTGCTCAAACCCTGAAGTTCTTGAGCTTTTAGTTTATCGTGGGAACAACACATTCACACTCTATGAAGATGATGGTGAAACACTTTCATATCAGAATGGCGAATATCTTAAAACTGCTTTCACAGTTAGTGAAGATGCAAACAAGGTTTCATTCACAATCGCAAAAGCAGAGGGTGACTCATCAGTTGTTCCACAGAACAGAACTTATGTAATCAAGTTCAAAGATATTGTCAAGGGTGACATAAGCGCAAATGTTGATTATACTGTAGCAAATGATGATATAATGGAAATCACAGTTACAGCAAGCCCTGATGCAACTGTTGAAATCACAATTGGCAACTGCGAATATCTTAAGAATAAAGATATGAAGAAAGAACTCACAAATGTTATTTCTAAATTCCAGATGTCAACAGATAAAAAGGGTATGGTTTTCGGTGGGTTTATTAAAAACGGCAAACCACTTGGAAACATCTCAAAGGATTTCAAAGGTCCAATCGACGAAATCTTAAATCTTAAGAGATAAAAAATAGCGGAGTCACAAGACTCCGCATTTTTTATTTAATTACCATCTGTTTTCAACATATTCACAGAATGCGTACATATCTTTGATTTCAAGCTTTGTGCCGTCATCCAAAGTTACATCGCCATTCCAAAGGCCGTGAACCTGATGTGTGTGCATTCTGCCGATTTTCAAATCCAAATCAGTGTGATAATCGAAGAACGGTGTCATTGTAAGGTTAAATCTGCCGTCTTCTGAAATGAACACCCATGGGTCCATATATTTATCGTCTTTAGGGAATGTTTCAACGTCAACTGCGCCGAATTTATGAGCTTTACCATCAAAGAACAAGCAAGTTTCAGTTGCGTTGCTTTCATCACCGATTGCCCAAGTGATTTCAAATGAGAAAAGGTGCTTATCGCCTTTTGCATCAGTAAGATATTGTGCACCTGCACCCCAATACCAAACCATTTCGTGAATAGTATTAACGCGACCCCAGTCAAGGAATGCAAATGTATCTTCTTTTGAAAAGTCATAAGTATCGTTGCCGATTCTCATTGTACCAGCACAAGGCATACCAAGTTGCTTGGTTGTCATAAAATAACGTGTTGGGTCTTCTTTGAATGGAAGAACTGTTGTGATATTTTCAAAGCCTTCTGGAATGTCCATTGTGAAATCACATTCAACAACGCCACGGTCTTTTGTAGCACATCTGAACCAAAGTCTTCTTGAAGTTTCTTTTGTGTCAAAATCAACTTCTGCACCGCCTGTAGTTAACTTAAGACGGTTTGGCACATCACCTTTCTTTGGTGGAATAAACTTGTCACCCAAGAAGAACTTTGTGCAGTCAATAATTTCATTGCCGTGTTCAATGTCAATAAGCTTTGCTGTTACAAAGCCCGCCATATTGATGTTTGCAAAGTTGAGCTGCACTGTGAGCTTACCGTTAGAAACCTGATAAAAATCCCATTCTTTTCTGCTGATGAGACCTTTTTTTACAAGATTTCTGTCATACTCAAACACATTATGTCTTGCCCAACCCTTAGCATTCAATGTGCCATCACTATTGAGCAAAGGTGTGCTTTCAGTATATTCAATCTGTTTTGATTTTTCAGGCCAATCCTGAAAAGGAACATAGGTTCTTTCCATAAATCCAATCTCCTTACTAAAATTTTCCTTAAAAATATTATACTGCTAATATTTTACCATTGCAACAGTTTTAATAAAAAAACTCTCTGAAAGCTCGTTCAGAGAGTTTAATAATTTATGGTGCTGAATGTTCTTTTAAAACTGTTTCTTCTTCATAGAATTCCCAATTTTCATTGTTCCAGATATTCTTTTCAACGCTACACCATTTTGCAGGAAGAAATGTTTCACCATTATTAACAGTAACCTGCCATTCTAACGATTCAATAATAAATTGTCTATGAGCTTTCTTATCATTATCATTTATAGATTTTCCTGTAAATGGGTTTATAGGGTTTTCAATAAGGTCCTTAAATGCCAATAAAGGTGTATCTGCATTTGTCATAAATTCAGTTGATGTTGTAAATTCTTTGCTATTGAAATCCTTAACTAAAAACAATGGAAAATAAAGTGAAACATCCTTTGTTTTTCCGTTACTGCCCTTCATAATCAAATCTTCAAGTTGATTCATATTTTGACCATGGTCCGCAACAATAATGATTTTTGTGTTATCATAGACACCATTATCTCTCATATAATCAAACCATGCTCCCAATTTCATTAACGCAGCCATATTTGAATGATAATGGCTCATTTCTGTATAGCCTTCCATTTTAAGCTCATTTCCATCCAAATTGAATCTTGATGTATTCAAAGCATCATATTCTGTATTATCCACTTTAATGGCCGGGATATAATCAGGTTCACTAAGCAACATAGGTTCGTGAGTTATGTCTGTTGAGAAGAATAAGAATGTATTCTTGTTTTCTTTCTTAACCTGAGTCATATTTGACATGCTTGATATTGCATTATATGATTCCATAAATGATGTTCTAAGTCCAGTTGCAACAGATACATTTTCACCCTTTTGTTGTGAATAAACCAACTCTTTTGAACCTGTTGTAATCTGTCTGTAACCACCATTATCATAAATAGTTGGTTGCATAAATAAAGGCATCGTTTTCATAATACCAAAGCAGAAAAAGTTTCTGTGATTATTTTCAATTACAGCTTCTTTCTGTGCCACATCACCAAATTTTCCCTTAGTTATATATGCGTCAATATCCGGATACTCGTCGAATACAGACAAATCCGGAATCCATTGATAATTTGCATAAACGGGGTCACAGACCGTAACATCGTATCCACTATTTGCAAAAACCACTGGCATAACCTTAAGCGATTCATTATGCTTATCAACCAATAATTCTTTGTCTCTTTTATTAAGCTCAACAGGTGTATATTCATAACCACCCATCATTGCAGGAACGCCAAAATTAGTTTTACCACCATAAGAAATTGTATTTGAATAATATGTGAATCCTGCAAACTGTTCTTTTAATTCAGGCTTTTCATTAAAGATATATGGAACATATTCGCCCATTGCTCTATCAAGCATAATTACAACCACATTTTTACCAGTTGTGCTCAAATCGAAACTAGGAACTTCACCAGATTCAAGGGTTTCAGTTGAAATTTTGTCAATATCTGTTCTAATTGTATTGATATGAACTACTGACATTCCGCCAAGAGCAAGAATTGCAATTGCAAGAACTGTTGAAATAACACTTTTCCATCTCTTTACGCAGAATAATACTACCAACGAGATTACTGCAAGAACAACAATATTTATTAACTGTTCACTGAGCGCAAAAGCCATTCCGTCATCGTATTGAAGTGTTGCTGAAATGTTGCCTAAATCTAATCCAAAGAACATATAGTTAACTGTCATTGCAACACACAAAACAACAACTATTTTTTCAAAAATTACTTTGCCCTTTGGACTTGCAAGCCAATAGAAAACACTCATCCAGATAACAAAGGTTCCTGCTGCTAGACAAGTTGCGCTGACTACATACCATAATGGGTTATGGAAATATGTTACATCAACATATTCCTGCGGTGATGCTGCAATAAATGTTGTTGGAATCAACAAGCCCACAAGAACTGTAAGGAAGAATGCACCAAGCATAAAAATCTTTCTGTTTGGTGTAACTTCAACATCTTTGTTCTTTACTTTTATAAGGTTTTTGAAAACTGGTAAAAATGATGGAATAAGAAGTGCAACACCAATACCAATTAAGAAAATTCTTCTTTTGATTGATGGAGTTTCATAGATAAATCCACCGAAAGCAACCATCAGAACACCAATAATTGCTGTAAGAATTTTAAGAACTTTTTGCGGGTTTTTAATTTTATAGAATATTGTTTTAACAAGTGAGAACACATTATTAAGTGTCCAATAAAATACAAGACCTGAAGGAGATGTGTAAAGGAATACCAAGAAGAACAATGCCATTCCATATAACTGTATTTTAGTCTTTAACGGAAAACCTTTAAGATACAGCGCACTTGAAATAACATTGACAGATGTCATCAATATAGGCAAAAGGTTAATTGCAAATCCACCAATAACAATGAGTCCGTCAGGAGCACTTAAATCTTTAATTGGTCCAAATGAAACACCATTAAGGATTTCAAGGTGAGACAAAAACTGATAAGCCGCCATAAAAAATGGAATTTCAAGGAGCAATGAAACGGAACCATGCAAAGCATCGGTTGGTTTATAATGATTCTGACGATAATATGTCTGCAATATCATCATTCTTTCATCGCCTGTGAAAGTCTTTTTTATGTGTGTTACACCTTTATTCAGTTTGTTTTCAATATCTCTTGCCGCTTCTTGCATTGCATCAGCACGACGATATAAAGGCAACACAAGAATATTCATAACAAGGCTTAAAAATATAATTGATAAACCAGGATTTCCCACAAAACTGTTTGCTACACTGAAAATCACTTCAAAAACAAGTTTAAGGGGTCCTATAAATAAGGTTTCTAAAATTGAAAAAATTGTCATTTTATTTTTCCTCTTTTTCAGTTGTCAATTCTTCATATTTGTTGATTAAATAGTCAACTGTACGCACAGCGCCTTCACCAACATGCTCCCATGTCTCCGCCTTAACCTGACGGCGACCTTCAACATATTGAGCATCTGAAAGGCAAGAATCAATCAACTCTTTAAGATTGCTCATATTATCTTCTGTAAGTTCACGACCAAGTCTTGGAAGCGCTGTGGTTGTCCAGAGTGGAGTATCAAGCCACCAAGCATCATAAAGACTAACATCAAAATTAGGATTTGTATAAATCACTGGCTTATCATAAACCAATGAGAAATCAAAGATAACGCCAGAGAAATCAGAAATGAGAATATCTGAACGGCGAAGAACCTCAAAGTTGTCGGTATCTCTATTCCATTCAAGTTGGTCTGAATCTGGATATTCTTTCATTAACTTTTCAATCATATCTTTTTCAGATTTGAATGACTGTGGGTGAGGTCGAACAATAATGTGATAACCTGTTTTAAGAAGCACATCAAGAATTTTACCACCATAAACGCTGAATATTGCGCTTTGTCCCCATGATGGTGCTAAAAGCACTGTTTTTTCGTGGTCTGGTGCAGGACCTTCGCTCTCAAGTCTTGCAAGCATTTTATCCATATAAGGAATGCCCACTTTTACAAGCTCTTTTTCTGGTAATTCACGAAGCTTTTCAAGATTTCTGATATCTTTTGCCTGATATTCACCTGAAAGTAAAATTGCGTCATAATAGTCAATACCAAACATTCTGTAAAGAGTAATCTCGCTTGCTGCGTGAGGAATGTGAACATAATATTTTACTTCTTTTGAGCGTTTCCACTGATAAACATCAAGTCCTGGTGTTGTTGAAAGTACAATGGTAGCCTTCAAGAAATTAAGACGTGCAAAAGCCTTATTCTCGCTACCAACATATTCTGCTTTTATGTGCTCAAATTCATTATCAAGAGCAGGGTCATCTTCTGAGGCTGTCATATAAACAACATCTCTACCACGCTTGTCCAACTCGCGACAAATAGGCTCAAAAATCGACCAATATCTCTTGTCATCAGCGAAGATTACAAAAGGTAGCCCCTTTAAATCTGCTTCAACCTTACCGCTACCCAATTTAAAACGAAGTTTAATCCAAAGCATTCTCAAAGAGTAAAATGCTGCTCCAAGCACACCAATAAGAATAGTGAAAAGCATACTACCCGTGCCCGGGTCAATATACAATAGCATTCTAAACATCTCCTTCTAAAATCCGGAACTAACATAATCAAATAATTATATCATAAACAACTTTAAAAATCAATCTCACAAAGGGTTAAAACAAATAAAAAAGCAGAAATACCATGTGGTACTTCTGCTTTTAATTTTAATAACAATTACTATTTACTCTTCTTAAAGATTTCTTTAATATCTGCTGCTGCAAAAACGCTACAAACAAGAACAACGATTGTGCAAACAATTGCTATAGCACTTGGCATTGTCTTTGTAATGATTGCAGTGAAAATAACTGCCCACGCACCATAAGTAACATTGAGTCCCATTGCCTTTGATGCACCAATCTGAGCAATTGCTTTGTAGTAGAAAAGATATGAAACTGTTGCTGCTAAGCCTGCTGCTGCGATTGTTGGAATCAACCAAGTAGCTTCACTTGTGAAGAGGCTTACTGCAAAACTCCAGCTTTCTGTGATTTCCCAACCCTTGATTAAAGAAATTGTAGGTAAAAGAATTACGCCGTATGTAAGAGCTGATGTTGTCTGACGAATCTGAAGTGCATATTCATCAGTAACTTCAGGGTCAGTAAGAGATTTTGCAAGGATAACTGCTTCAATACCCCAACCGAATGAGCACATAAGCGCACCGATAATACCGAGAGCATAGTTAGTAACATTCATTTCAGGTGAATAGTAAAGACCATATACACCAAGAAGTGTTGCGATAAGGAAAATCCACTGATGCCATTTCATTTTTTCTTTCAAGAAAATAAAAGCGAGAACCGCACCGATTGCTGGGAAAACCGCAGATGCAACAGCACCGATTGATGCACCCATATAATTAACTGACATAACATAACCTGTCATACCAATAGGACCACCAATAACAGCCGCTAACACAACGAATTTACCACTCTTTGTTTTGAATGCTTTCCATACATTCTTTGCATTGCCCTTAACAGCATTGTAAATTGTCGCCCAAATTGCTGAAAAGCCATCGTGTAAAAATGTACTTACGAATGGTGCCAAGAAAATCGCTTGTTCTGTTGAGAAGAATGGGCTCATTGCCAATGCATAGCCCAAAACGATTGTTTCAATCGCCCATGTAATACCTGCTATAATACCTGCTATCATAAAAATTTCCTCCTATAATTTGCAATTAAATTATTTTATATTCTTATAAGCTTCAAGGAAGCCTTTAAGTCTCGCATATCGTTCCTGTGCCCAATCTTCCATTGGTTGTCCATCATAAGGAACTCGTGCCTTTGCCCACAATGTCCACAAGTAGTCAACATAAATCTTATTTGCCAAGAAATGTTTTTCTTCAATAACTTCAGGCTCTTTACCAAGATATGCGGTTAAGAAGCTTCTGTCGTGTTCGTCGTCAAAACCCGCTTCGATTGAAACATCCGCTAAATCCCACATACCATCATTCATACCTGCATATTCCCAATCAATGAGATACATTCTGCCATCGCCTTCGACCCAGTTTTCACAAAGGGCATCATTATGACAAGGTACTTTCTTAATATCAAGTGCGTTGTCGATTTCGTCTTTAACCTTCATAACCTGAGCTTTGATTTCATCATAATCATCAAACATTGCCACATTCTTGTCAAAGATAATTTTTTCATAACTTGCAGCCATCTGGAAAACTTCAAAAGGCACTTTGGTATCTACACCACAACTATGCATTTTCTTGAAAATCTCAGCCATTTGTTCAATATGCTTTTGCTCATGAAGTGTTTCAGCTGACATTGTAACCGCATTTTTAATATATTTTGTAACCTTTGAGCCATCCTCACCAAAATAAAGCACTTCTGCATCAACGCCCAAGTCACAAGCTAACTTCGTGCTGACCATTTCATCTTTACGGACAATCATTTCTTCTGTGCCTTCACCTGGAATACGAACAACATATTCTTCACCGTTTTCCATTGTCACCTTATAAGTGTGGTTTGTAAGTCCGCCCATTCTTGATAAGTCTGAATAAGCATCTGTACCTAAAGCCTTAAGCAATAGTGCTTCGATTTGTGGAATATCTGCTTTAATAATCTCTTTTGCCATTTTATTGTCTCCTTAATATTTTTTCTTCATAGGAATATTTATATTGTTCATTGTTATAAGTAAACATAAAACCTGCCGCAGCATTGTTTTCGTCCTTATAAGACAATACATTTATTATTTCTTCTTCTTTGCAGCCAAGCTCGCCCGCACATTTTTTCAAAAGTTTTGAACGAGTATCAGTAATATAAGTTGTGTCAAACTCTCTTAATTCATCGAGAGTATCAAATTCAAAAACAACGTCGTCAGAATATTTTCTGATTTTCATTTTGAGCTCATCAATATGATTTATATAGATACTCTCCCACAGCAAGTCAACTGTTTCAGGTAGGTTGTATTCATTTTCTAAAATCTCAACAAACTTCTTGCTGAAATTTTCATCCCAGAAGGTATGACCTAACATATACCATTTGTTTTTGCCACCAATTACAACATCTGTAATCACTTCGTCTTCGTCATAGTCCATACACCATTCTTTTGTTTCACCATCGGCATAAACTGCCGCATAATAGCAGTCTGAAACTTCACTTTCAAATGGGTTTTCTGAAAAATAATTGTCCGACGAACAAATATATGTATTCTTTAAAATGTCTTTAACCGCATAAATACTTGAATTGTTGTTCCTCACAAGATATTCGCTGTTGTGAACAAGATGCACTCCAAATTTTTCTTTAAGATAATCAAACTGCTCACTTTTATAGCCAGTAACAATATAGATTTCAGGCACACCCGCTTCTTTCAACTGACGGATTTGTCTTTCAATCAGCACCTCACCTTTAACTGTAATCAATGCCTTGTGCATTTCAAATGAAAGTGGTGCAAACCTACTAGCGGTGCCTGCAGCCATAATTACAGCATTGTCAACCTTATGCATTTAAACAGCTCCTTTCTCTTTCACAATTCTATAATACTCTTTTGAAAATCTGTATTGTTTTATTGAATACTCACCGAATTCTGCTCCATTTTTAAGCTTATATTCACACCAATTGCTCCAAAGAAGACCGCCCACTGCAATATAAGCATAAATCTTAAGCCTTGTTTCTTCGGAACAACTATTTTCAAAGTATTCATCAATAATTGCATCAACATGCTTTTTATCATACATAGCATAAAGACTGAACATTGCCAAATCAAGATGAGGGTCCTGCATTCCTGCATATTCCCAATCTATCAGTCTTATATCCTGCCATTTCTTGCTATTGTCCGGCATCATAAAATTATCCTGCACAGCATCAATATGGCAAAGGCAATATTCTTTTTTCTGCTTATCTATAAATTCACGAAGACTAAAGATTTTTTTCTTTGTTTCTTCGTAATCAGGATAAACTGATTTTTCACCATTCCACAGTTTTTCGTAATATTCAATTTGTTCAAATAAATCGAATTTATAATCAACCTTCAACTTCATCTGATGAAATTCACGAAGTTTTTTCATACAATTTTCAATGTCTTTTTTGTTATAAGCATCACAAAAATGCACATCACACATATATTTTGAAATTTTCAGTCCCGTTTCACAATTGAAATAAACAACATCATCTGCAACTTTTTTGTTTTCAACGGCTTTATACACTGCAAATTCCTGCTTATAATCGAAACCTTCTTTTTTCTTCGGAAGTCTCAGAATATATCTTTCGTTTTTGCAAGTAAAGATAAATGAGCTATTTGTCATTCCTTTTTTTAGAATTGAAATGTCAGTTATTTCACTCTTTTCAACTTGGAATACTTTTGAAATTTCATCAAGTGGTATCATTCGTGGCGCGTCAAGTTCTTGCAAATCATAAATACTGTTGATTTCGACGACATCATTACTGTCAACGACATTTGCACCAAGAATAAGTTTGTCCTTTTCATAGAGAGTTTCTTCCCAAAAAGCACCTTTATAACGACGGTCATTGTTCATAATGGCAATACGGTCACGGATAATTTTCGCTACGTCACCATTCAAATAAGCAATGCCAAGCATATCATTGGCATCTGTATTTGTAACCACAAGTTCTTGCTTTCTGTTAACACGAACGAAGTCTTCTTCACTTTTCGCGTTGGATACCATATACCATGAATAAAGCTCTTTTTTATTAAAAGGATTAATTCTGCACCACAAATCGCAAGGCACGACATAAGCATTCTCAAGATACTTTTCTGCAAGAGCCACAGAATGAAGATTATTTTTCACGGCATACTGTGAATTAACAATAAGGTCAACACCAAATTTGTCAATGAGATATTCAAATCTTTCCTTAGCAAATCCCACAACAACATGTATCTCGGTCACACCCACCTGATGCAACTGACAAATAAGCCTTTCAATCAACACCTCGCCCTGCACATCCAGAAGTGCTTTTGGCTTTTCAGCGCTAAATGGTGAAAGCTTTATTCCAAAACCCGCTGCCAAAAGAATTGCTCTTTTAGGTGAGGATTTTTTTAGCAACTCATCACCTTTGCTTGTAATCTTCATTTCATTATCAATTAAGTTTTCTTCACGCAGATTTTTAAGTGACCCGTTGATTCCCCCCAGTGAACATCCACACAAATTAGCCAAATCGCGCTGATTTGAATATTCACAAGAAGAAAGAGCCAATAAAACATCTTTGTCCCTATTGTTCACGAAATCACTCCAGTTCAATTTTGGTGAACAATTAATTTTATCATATAATTCAAACAAGTCAATACTTTTTTGAAACAAAAACGATATTTTATTATTGAAATTATCAAATATAATTGTATAATATTTGTTATTGGTATTTTTATTTCAAGGTAGGTAATTTTTTTGGCACGAAAACATATTGATATGACTCGTGGGCCATTATTCCACAACATAATTTCATATACAATTCCAATTATGCTCACGGGATTTTTACAGTTGCTTTTTAACGCAGCAGACCTTATTGTTGTTGGTCAGTTTTGTGGTAGCATCTCTGTTGCTGCAGTCGGGGCAACAGGTGCTATAACCAATCTTATTGTAAATCTCTTTATCGGGCTTTCAGTAGGTACAGGTGTTGCAGTTGCACAAGCTTTGGGTGCAGAAGATAGCAAAAAGGTACACCGAGCAATTCACACAGCTATTCCAACAGCTCTTGTGGGTGGTATTATCTTAACCATTGTCGGTGTGCTTTGTTCAGAAACTTTTCTTAGATGGATGGATACACCCGAAAATGTTCTGCCACTTTCTGCTCTTTATATGAAGATTTATTTTGCAGGAATTATCTTTATGATGCTCTATAATTTCTGTGCCTCAATTCTTCGCGCAAGTGGTGATACAAAATCCCCTCTTGTTTTTTTGACTATCGCAGGAGTTATCAATGTTACTCTTAATGTTATTTTTGTAACAGTTTTTCACCTTAATGTTGCAGGTGTTGCATTGGCAACAACAATTTCACAAGCCATTTCTGCTGTTTTGGTTGTTATTGCCCTTATAAAGAGAAACGATGCTTGTAAATTACAGTTCTCAAAACTTCATTTTTATAAAGACGAGCTTATGCAGATTATCAAAATCGGATTACCTGCAGGTATTCAAGGCTCACTTTTCTCAATATCAAATGTTGTTATTCAATCGTCAATTAACTCATTCGGTGAGATTGTTATGTCAGGCAATGCGGCAGCACTCAATATTGAAGGTTTTATGTTTGTTTGCCTTAACGCTTTCCATCAGACTACACTCAATTTCACGGGACAAAACATCGGCGCTAATCAATATAAACGAGCAAAAAAGGTCTTCCTTTTATGTATGTCGAGTGTATTTGTCATAGGCTTAGTGGTATCAATAGGCGTTTATCTTGCAGGTCCACATCTTTTAAAAATCTATCTTCCCGACTCGGTTGAAGCAATAAGCTATGGTATGGTGCGACTTAAATGCTTGTGCCTTGCATATTGTCTTTTAGGTATGATGGATGTTTCTGGTGGTGGACTTCGTGGTATGGGTGTTTCCTTTGCACCGATGGTTATTTCAGTTCTCGGTGTTTGTGGTATCCGTATAGGTTGGATATACACCATATTCCAGATTCCAGAGTTTCACACTCCCGAATATCTTTATATGTCCTATGCGATTTCTTGGGGTGTTACATTTGTGGCACAGACAACTGCATATTTTATAACCTATAATAAGAAAAAGAAAAAACAAATAAAATAAAACAAAGAAAAGTCGCCTGATATTCTCAGACGACTTTTTTCAACAAAAAAAGAGTGTCTTTTCAGACACCCAACATATTAATAATATCAAATTAAAAAGCAAAAGTCAATAGTTTTTACAAAGTTTTATGAGCAAAGTGTACAAAATCTGCGAAATATACAACAATAAACTATCAACTTTATACAAAATTACATATTGCAATCTGTGTTTTTTCGTGTTATATTATAGACACAGAAAGGAAAAGGTGATTCCAATGTACAGGTAAAAACCAATTCAAAGCAAAACCGAAAGGTTAAGCAAAAAAAGGATAAGGTGGTTCCGATGTACAGGTAAGAAATCCTGAAATCTCTGGTAATAAATCTTAGTTTAAAAGATAATAAAGTGTAGCAGACAGCACAGACGAAAAGCAACACTAATTCTAAAAAGGATTAAGTGAATTTAATATAGATAAATGTTTGCAAACTAAGTTTTATAATTAAGAGATACTTTCAAAGCCTTCGTAAAATTCTAAAACATTAAAGAATCTCGCTTTTCGAGAATAATTTGAAACCAATGTTAAAGAGAATCAAAATTGAATGAAGGCAAAAAACTGAAGAAAGAGAGGAAACTCAAATGATGTTAGATATCAAGAGTGAACAGAAGTAATCCCCCGGTCCGTGAAAGGCGTGTAAAGAAACGTCGACCTTGGGGGTTACTTCTTTTTTTATGTCTTTTTCGTCCCTTGGGGCGATTTTTTTATTTATAAATAAGATTCCGACAAATTCAATTTTGTTACAATTGAATTGTTCTCTTGCTTATGATATAATAATTGCAATTTAGAAAATAAATAGGGAGAATTTTAACTATGCACTTATTAAAAGTTGACAAATCACATTATGTGGGTCAGGCCGACCCTTATATATTAAAGAGCAACGAAAGATATTATATCTATGTTACAGGACATGACGCAGTTTATGCTTATCATTCAGACAACCTTTTTGACGGCTGGGAATATCACGGCGTTGTTATGACTGTGCCAAATCACGACTCATTCTGGGCACCAAGTGTTATTGAGCTTGACGGCAAATTCTATATGTATAACTCAATCGAGATTTATAATGACACGCCCGATAAAGGTGGTCACAGAGGCGCTATGCACGTGTCTGTTGCAGATAATCCCCTTGGTCCATTCACAGGCACAAAACAGATTTTACACCCATTCTCAATTGATTCTCATATTGTTCAGAATGAATCGGGACTTTACCTTTTCTATTCTCAAAACCGATTTGAAGGTAAAAGAATAGGTACTTGCATATATGTTGATAAAATGCTTGATCCGTTCACTCCCTCGGGAAATCCGGTTTTAGTTGTTGAGCCTACTCTTGATGAAGATATTTATCGACGTGACAGATATAAAAAAGGTCAGCATTGGCATACTTTAGAGGGCGCGTTCTACTTTAGAGAGGGCGACTATCACTATATAATTTATTCTGGCAACTGCTATCAAAACGAGTATTATTATCTTGGTTATGCCGTAGCAAAAACCACGGAAACAGATCTTACAAAGATTAAGTTCACAAAGTACCCCAACGAGAACACCTATATGCCACTTATTGCTAAAAACGAGTTTGAAGAAGGTACGGGACATAACAGCGTAATAAAGGAAAACGGCGAGTGGTATGCGGTATATCACGGACGCGACGCAATCCCCGACCCCAATCTTTTAAATCTCGAGGAAAAGCGTACCGCAAGAATTTGTAAACTTGTGCTCGACGGTGAAAAAATGGTTGCCAAGCGATATGAGGATAAACTCTAAAATTAAATCAATAATGCACGCAAAAAAAGAAGTCAACGTTTTCAGTTGACTTCTTTTTTATGCATTGTAATAAAAAACCGTATACGTATTGCAGTTTTTTGTTAAATTTTCAAAATATCCTTAATAACGGGTAATAGCGCTTCTGCCATAAACCAAAATCCTAAATCGTTGGGGTGAACACCGTCAACCGTACACGCTGAGCGTACGTCGTCGGAGAAAAATTTAAGTCCGTCCACAAAATAAACGTTCTCGTCACCTTCGTTTTTAACGGTAAGATAGTTATTGTAAATAAGTTCGTGGCGTGGTGCATAATGTTTCCCGTCCGTCCAAAGATTACCGGGTGCAGTCATAAAAATTACAGGGGTGGTGGGGTGCGCGTTTCTAAACGCTCTAAACAACTTCATGTGCGTCTTTTCAAGATGCT
>CALBNX010000062.1 GCA_937896885.1 uncultured Clostridia bacterium | reverse complement strand
GGTGGCATTATTGGCGGTTGCCTTGGCATTGTCATTATGTGCTACTTTAAAAAGATCTCTTGGCGAAAGCTGTTTGATATGGCGGCTCCCGGTGTTATGATCGCGCAAGCAATGGGACGTTGGGGCAACTTCTTCAACGGTGAGGCGTACGGCTATGCCATTACCGACACCACGCGCTTTTTCTTCTTCAACAAGGAGCTGGTATTGACCTCGGGTGAGGGTAGCTTCTTCCACACCTTCCGTATGGGACTGAACCAATGGGGCGTTACCACCTATTATCACCCTACGTTCCTTTATGAGAGCGTTTGGAACATTGTTGGCTTTGCACTTGCAAACGTTATTTATAAGCACAAGAGATTCCACGGTCAAATCGCACTTTTCTACTTTACATGGTATGGCTTTGGGCGTATGTTCATCGAGGGCTTCCGCACAGATAGCCTCTACGTGCCCGGCACAAACATCCGCATTTCGCAGCTGGTAGGCCTTCTTTGCTTTATCGGTTGCGGTGCCGCCCTGCTTGTTCTCACCATTCTTACGCGCAAGCGTGAGCCGCTGCTCGTTCTTGAGAATGCCGCATACGAGGCTGCAAAAAAGCTTGAGGCAGAGCTTGCCGAGAGTACAGAAAACGCAGCAGAACCCCAAAAGACCGAACTGCAAAAGCAGCTTGAACAACTGCAGGAGATTCAGCAAAAACGAATCAACACCAAACACCGACTCGATGATATCTATACCATTCTCGACGGACTGAAGAATCGACCGATGGAGTACGATGACCAAATGGTCAGACAGATACTCGAATGCGTAACGGTAGATTCCAAAGAGCAGATCACAGTGATTTTTATAGGCGGTCTCAAAATCAAACAGTCACTGCTCGACTGCTAAAAACAATGTGAGAGTTCAATCACTGATAAAAACAAAGCGAAAATATCTCGTATGTAGTCGCTTCACAAAAAATCTCGTTCTTCGGAACGAGATTTTTTTATCCATTGCGAAAGCAATGGTATATCATCGCCGCAAGGCGTATATCATCACACAAAGTGTGTATATCATCAGCCGTAGGCTGTATACTCGCTTTCACAATGATGATATACAAAACTTCGTTTTGATGATATGCAATTCCTAACAGAATTGATGATATACAAGGCTTTGCCTTGATTAGCTTTCAGAAAAGTAGTATAATACTTTTGAAAGGAGTGATTATATGTCAAAAAATTATTTGTTGATATATTCCGAACAACTTGCAACAGAAATTGAACTGCTTTGCCAAAATGTTAAGGCATCTTCTAACACTCTTTTCCAAATTCGAAAAAGTTCAAGCAGTGTTTATGCTAATATTCGTGAAGCAAATTATGGTCAAAGCAAAGCCGATATGCTTTCGAAATTTGAGATTGCATTAAAAGAATGTAGTGAAACAGAAGGTTGGTTGCAACTTTTATTCAATACAAAATCTATTGATGAAGATATATATAAGAAGAACAGAAACCTCTGTGGTCGAATAAGAAGAATGTTAATTGCAAGTTGCAAAACGTTGAAAGAAAGGTCATAATAACATTTATTGATATAAGGAGGATTGATAATATGCAACATAATACTGAATTTTGGAATGCATTAGATAAATTGGTTAATAATTCAGAAATAATAATTGATAGACCAAAAGGAACTTCACATCCTAAATATCCCGATTTTGTTTATCAAGTTAATTATGGATATTTGAAAGATACATCTTCTATGGACGGTGCTGGAATAGATGTATGGGTAGGAAGTAGTGATAAAAATGTTGATGCAATAATGTGCATTGTTGATTTAATAAAGAAAGATTCAGAAATTAAAATACTGATTGGATGCACAGAAGAAGAAAAGAAAATAGTGTACGAGACACATAATGAAACACCGTTTATGAAGGGTGTTTTAATACATAGATAATTTAAAATTTGCAGAACTGTAACTAATGAATAGCGAACAAAACGGGACGAAAATTCGTCCCGTTATTTCATTTATATGCTTTTATAAGTCTCTCATAATCTTCATCAGATATTGCGCAGATTGAGCCGTGGCGTGGGTTAAATGCCATTGAGTAATCATCAGGATTTACTGCTTTGAAATTTTCAAAATCAGTTGTCTGTTGCATAAAGAAACGGTCTGTGCCGTATTCATCCATAACCATTACCCACTCATTTGTGCCGGTAATATTATAGATTTCACTACCCTCTACACCTGTTTTTGCTAGAGAAACTACAAAAGATGGGTCTTCATAAGGTCCTGTGAGATTTTTTGATTTAACATAGGCTATTGTCTGGTCTTCATCGTGTTTGAAATAGAGATAATATGTATCTGTTTCTTTACAAAAAGCAATGTCACCGTCAATAGTCTGAATATTCTCACGGATATAAAGTGGTTTTGGCTCTGTCATAGTTTTCATATCAGTTGAATGAGCATAATACATTCCTGCAACATCATTTTGGGTTGTTGAGTGAGCCCAATAAATCATATATTTCTGCTCTTTTTCATCCCATATTGCTTGGGGTGCCCACGCTCTTGTGGTTGTTTGGAATTCACCACCGAAATCACGGATATCGATGATTGTTTCGTCTATCCAATTAACCAAATCTTTTGATTTCCAAGTGATTAGTGCGTGGTTTGATGTCCAACCCTCTGTGCATTTCATATCAGTACCGATTATATAATAAAAATCGTCTTGACCTTTGAAAATATATGGGTCACGGACACATTTTTTGCCCTTTGTTTGAATGATTACAGGCTCGTTATTATTGAGCGCTGTGAAGTTGTATCCATCTTCACTGACTGCGAAATGTATTCTCTCTTCTTGTGGCTCATTACCCACAAAATAACAGAAAAGGTATTTTCCGCTTTTGCTTTTAGCAGGTGTTGCAAATGACATAACTATCCCCTATTCTAATGCAAAAATTGCTTCATCAAGGCACATTCTCAATGATTTGCCTTTGATTTTCTTCACAAATGATTTATAGTCTTTTTCGTCCTTACAATCTTTAAGTTTCTTGCTTGTAGGGACTTTTTTCATATTGCCACCATTGAGATGAATAAGGCAATCTAATGCACGGTCATAAACAGGCTTATTCTGTCTTGCTTTAACGCCATTAAGAGTTACGATAATTTCATCTTCAACACTTATATCACTAATTTTCACAAATGATTTGCCACTTGTTACCGGTGTGAACAACCCATTGACCATTACTGTTACTTCGTCGAAGTCTTCTATATCTTTGAAATAAATAGTATATGTTCTCTTTTGTGGAATGCATTTAAGTGCTTTACCACCCTTGATTTCAAATGTGAGTGTGTCATTATTCTCTGCAACGGTCATTGTTGAGATTGAATATTCGCCATTCTTGTATTTACCTGTTTCACCATCGTCTTCATAGAAACTGAATGTGTTATTACCACGATAAATGTCGATATTAAGGCGTTCAGGACATTCCCAAGAATTGCCGTTATCCGCTGACATTGGTATAATTGCACCTTGTTTTGCAAATACAGGAATTGTGTTAATTGGACTATTGATATAAACTATCTGATTACCCTTATAGATTTTGCCGTCAAAGATATTAGTCCATCTTCCTTCAGGCAACCATACTTTTGTTGCGGCTGTCTTTGTATTTTTATCAAGTTTTGTTGTTACAGGACAAACAAGCAACTCTGAGCCAAAGAAATATTCGTTTGGCACTTCATAGCTAATATTTATTTCTGGATATTCATAATACATTGGCTCGCAAAGTGCTCTGCCATCGTTATATGAACGGTAATTCATTGCATAGATATATGGAATTAATTTATGACGAAGACGCAAATACTCTGTACCAAGAGTTTCTGCCTCCCAAGAAAAATTCCAAGGCTCTTTACCCAATATATCAAGGCTTGTTGAATGAAGTCTTAAAATTGGCAAGAATACAGCAAGTTGCAACCAACGGATATAGAGTTCGTCGTCATGCTCACCCATCATATGTCCGCCGATATCGTGGCTCCACCAAGTGTAACCACAGTTAGCGGCATTTGCCGTGAAATATGGTTGGAAGTTGAGAACACTCCAGTTAATAGCAGTATCACCTGAAAATCCTAATGGATAACGATGAGAACCGATACCTGCATAGCGTGACAAAATCATTGGACGACGCTCTTCACGGTCTGTATCAAGATAATGATAGTGATTAAGAAGCCACAATGGGTCAAGACCTGCTTTTTTACTCTTTGTGCCCTGTTGCCAGTCAATCCACCAGAAATCAACACCCTGATTTTCATAAGGATGATGAAGAATATCAAAATATGCATTGATAAACTTTTTATCGGTCAAATCAAACTGAACTGTTTTTTCAGTTGTTTTGTCAACGCCTGTTGCGTCTGCCATTTCTTCATACATATCCTCAAACGCACGGACACCATCGGCAGGATGAAGATTAAGGGTAACTTTAAGTCCCATATCGTGAAGTTTTTGCAAGAACGCTTTATAGTCAGGGAACAATTCAGTATTCCAACTATACCCTGTCCAACCACTATTTAAAATATTGCTTGATTTATATTTTTTGTTAAACTGCTTTTTAAGGTCAACCCAATGCCAATCCATATCGACTGTTGCAATGGTAAGTGGAATATCACGACGGAAGAACTCTGTCATTAAATCTTCATATTCTTTTTGTGTATATGCACGATAACGACTCCACCAGTTGCCTAACACATAACGAGGCACGAGTGGTGGTTTGCCTGTGATTTTATAGAAAGCATTGAGCCAATCAATATAGTTTCTGCCAAATGCGAAAACATAAATATCTTTTGTGCCACTCTTTCTTGATTCAAGCATTCCGTCATCACACAAAAGCAAGGTTTTGCTATCGTCATAAATTGAAACGCCATCAAATGAAATGATACCATCTTTAAGGTCAACGGGACCATATGTACCATCGAGAGTACGAGTTGTACCCTTAAGATTATGGTCGCTGTTATATGCCACTTGTTTACCATCAATTACAGCATATTTAAAGTTACCATTGTGATTATTAATCACAAACTCAGCTTTGTCTGTTGTGATTTTAATAACATCAGCTGACTCAGTATATGAAAAAACCACCTTGCCGAAATCACGATACCACACAGCTTGTGATGGCAAGTCTGTGAATACCCCGTCTGGTGAAAATTCCACACGAAGCATTCTTTCGGTCAACACAGTAACACGCACATTTTTGCTGATAATAATGTTATCAGCGCAGGCTTTACCGTTTGTTTTTGCTAATAATTGTTGGTTAAGTTCTGACATATAATCCCCACCCATTATATTTCGTCATAAGAAAATGCTTTTGACTTCAATTCAAGGTCAGTTACATTTTCTGATAATACAACCTCTGTATTTTCAAGTGTCAAAGGTTCTTTGCTATAAGCAGAACAAGCTAATTTGCTATTGACATAAAGCTTTAATAATCCATTTGGTTCACACACAATTGAGAGTTTATCCCCAACGCTTAAGAATGCTTCACTATGGCTGATTTTATCACCAAGACGGATTACTGCATAGCCACTGTGACTATTCACATTAAAGAAATCACCAAAACTCAAAAGCGTTCCATCTTCTGCTTTATTTACTGTACAATTAACCGTGAAATCTCTGTCACTTGGCAACTTATTATCGTCGCAGATAAAGTTAGGATAATATTTACCCTTAAATGTGATGTCAGTATAATCGCCAAAAGCATTTTGAACTGTCAAAGATACATAAGGCTTTTTAACTGGATTTTCAAAGGTTACTTTTAATGTACTGTAATCTTCAAGCAACTCAGTTTCTGCAATTTTTGCATTTGATGAAATCATTTCATCATTTAAATAAATTCTGTCGTTAAAGAAAAGTAAGAGTTCTTTATCATTATTAAATCTGCCGTAAATGAGTGATGGCACATTTTCTTTAACATTTGAGAATTTCATTATTACAACTTCGTGTGGTGCTAATTCAAATGAAAGTTCGTCACCATAGTTATATGTCTTTTCATCTTTCTGGTGGTCATAAGGATATACAAATGCACATTTCAAATTTTCTGTGCCCTTGAATGTACCAAATGATTCATCAAGTTTAAACTTAAATGACTGATTACAGTTTGCAGGGTTGCGAAGTGATACAATGCCCTTGTTTTCTGTCCAAGCAGAATAACCATAAACTTCACCTTTTGCAGGACATCCACCAACAAACTGTGATGTTTTGAGCACTTCATATTCGTTACGAATGAATCTTAATGCGTCCGCATTGATACGCCACTTAGCAGTATTAAACATATTATATGAATAATAGAGTTCCCAGAAAGCAGTACCACGAGTTGCCATCATGAACATATATGTACGATATTCTTCATCAGTCATTGAAATCTTTGCAGTATTGCCATAAATCGGGTCATGGTTATACAAAAATTCATTTGGGAACTGATAATCTCTCACTACGCTGAAATCATAATAGCAATTATCACGATAAGTGAGTGTGCGGTCAACGTCTTTGTAGCCGAGTTTCTCGCCCTTTTTAGTTTTATCAATAAAGCCGATATCTTCACTATTCTGAATCCACAGGCTATCAGACCATTGCAAGAACCATGGACTTGGGATTGAATAACTTGTTTGATTTATCCACATATCTTTGCCGATAGTTTCACGACTAAGACGGATTTTTTTGAAAATGTTAATCCAATTCTCCCACATTTCTGTGTATTGGTACATTCCGTTATGACCGCCGACCATATGCCCGTGCTTTTTATTTTTACACGCAGTAAGTAAGAATCCGTCCAACTTCCAATAATTTATGTCGAATTTCTTTGTGTAGTCAAGGTAATAATCGGTAATATTCTTTATATAATCAAAAGATGATACGCAAACATCATTTGCAACTTTATTGTATCCACCCTTACCTGCTTTTTCCATATTCTTGCCGAAATTACCGGTCTTATCGTTATACCCACCACGTGGACCATTCCAAAGACCAAATTCTGATGAGAATTTTCGAGCAAGTGTTGATGCAGGATAAAGTTCATTAGGAAATTTCTTATTAAAAGCCCAGAATGAAGCATCCCAATCGACAAAGCCGTCGTCAACTACATAAGAATCAAGTGGCGGAACAAGAGTGTTTGTAAGTCCTTTTTCGATTTCCATAAATGATTTACTGATATTTTCATCAGTAATATCGTGCATATGGTCATACCAAGAGTTATATTGAAATCTTGGTTGAACTTTTCTTGAAATATCACGGATATATGTAAGAAAATCTTCACGTACAACTCTATGTTCAAGGCTTCTTGCAGCACCCACAACTGTTTTCCAAGTTCTAAATGTGTGACCACAGTTAAGGTTTAACTGGTCAAAACGTTTACCCGTATAATAACGGATAAAGCCGACTTTATCTCTGATTTTTGTTTCAGTTACAGGGAATTCTGAACCAAAAAACAAGCCATTCATATAGAAAGGTTGACCCAATGATGCGTGGAAACCACTGATATGTGCTTTATCTACATCGCCTATTGTCCACATCTGTTCAAGATTATCAATGCATATATGCTCACAGTCAATATAGTCGATTGTGACAAGGTGTTGTCTGTCAGAATCGACCATCATTTCGATATATTTGTGCATATAATGTTTATCGTCTTCAATTTCAACATTAACGATAAATGTGATTCTTGCACCATTATATGCATAAGGCTTGAAAATAAACTCAACTCTGCGTTTGAACACATTTACATTATCAAGAGTTAAGTCATTTGATGACAAGAAATCAGTTGCATAACCTAAAAATTTCTTTCTCTTAAATGCCACAAAGAACTCTGCTGAAAACTTTTTAAAGTTAAGGGTTTTGCTACCATCAACCCATTTATTTATTATTTCGGTTGTTACAAGCTTATTGTTTTCTGTTGAAAATCGGCGTTCAATATAATCGTTACCGATAACAACTGTATTGTTTTCAAATAATGCATATGAACCTGACATTTTATTCTACCTCGCTAAATAATATTTTTTCTGTAGCTTTTGCTGCATCTTCGACAATTTGCACACATGGGCGTTTTTTATAATACTCTTCTGTTCTCTCTTCAGGAACACTTGATTTTTCAGGCTTTGAAAGCCCTAAAAGTTCTTTGCACACAATTGAATGATTAGTCTTTTTAAATTCTTCTGCGATTGCACGGACTTTTTCATAGATTTCTGCTTTTGACAATTCAGGGTATTTTAGCCCCACAACCATTGCACTACCACTTATTGCGCCACAAACTTCTCGCATTCTGCCGACTCCACCACCTAGACCAACAGATATGCTGAGAGCCATTTCTTCACTAAGGCCTAAGTCAGTTGCAAAGGCCACAAAAACTGCTTGTGAACAGTTTTTGCCACTTTTAAAGAGTTCGACTGCTCTATCAGAATATTTTGACAAAATAATCACCCATAAATTACATATTAATAAAATTTTACCATAACTATCTTTCTTTTTCAATAAATAACAAATAAAAAAGACGGGAATAAAATCCCGTCTTTTAAATCTATTATTTTGTACCAAAGATTCTGTCGCCTGCGTCACCAAGACCTGGAACGATATATTTATGCTCGTTGAGTTTTTCGTCGAGTGCTGCGCAGTAAACATCAACATCAGGATGTGCTTCTGTAAGAGCCTTGAGCCCTTCTGGTGCTGCGATGATACCCATAAACTTAATTGATTTTGGATTATATTCTTTAATCTGTGCGATAGCATCGATTGCTGAACCACCAGTTGCAAGCATTGGGTCAAGAACGATTACTTCACGTTCTTCAATATCTGATGGGAGTTTGCAATAATATGGTACTGGCAGAGCTGTTTTTTCGTCTCTGTACATACCGATATGACCAACTTTTGCAGATGGTACAAGTGAAAGCACGCCGTCAAGCATACCTGTACCCGCTCTTAAAATTGGAACAAAAGCAAGTGTTTTACCTGAAATTACTTTTGTTTTTGCCATAGCAACAGGAGTTTCAACTTCAACTTCTGCAAGTGGAAGGTCGCGAGTTGCTTCATAGCACATCAAAGTTGCAATTTCTGAAACAAGTGCTCTGAATTCTTTTGAACCTGTGTTTTTATCTCTTAAAAGAGTGAGTTTGTGTTGAATAAGTGGATGATTTGTAATTACTACATTTGCCATTTTTTCTTCCCCCAACTAATTGGATTTTATATCTTTTTAATTATATACCCTATTTTTATAATTGACAAGTATTTTATGAATTTTCTATCTCCATAATCTGGTCAATTCTTCTCTGATGACGACCGCCTTCAAATTCAGTTTCAAGGAAAACATCAACAAGTTCAAGTGCCAAGCCAACACCAACAACACGACCACCCATACAAAGAGCGTTTGCGTCGTTATGCATTCTTGTAAGTTTTGCACTGAAATAGTCTGAACAACAAGCAGCACGGATACCTTTAACCTTATTTGCTGCCATTGAAATACCGATACCTGTTCCACAGCAAAGAATTGCTTTGTCACACTCACCGCTTGTCACTTTTTCGCAAGTTGCTTTTGCGATTGGTGCGTAGTCGATTGATTCTGCACTATATGTGCCACAATCAACATATTTTATGCCCTTTTCGTCAAGATGCTTTTTAATTGCTTCTTTTAATTCAAAACCACCATGGTCTGCGCCTAATGCTATCATATTATATTCTCCTTATTTTAAATTCTTCTTATTATTAAGTTCTCTTTCTGCCTGAGGTACTCTCAAATAGAAAGGAACAAGTTTTGCTGAGTCAATCAGTTCTTCGCCATTTTTTGCTTTTTCTTCTGCAAGTCTGCAAATAGAAGATGCATGAACATAACGGATATTCTCGTCTGCCAATTGTGAATTAGGTAAAATCTCACAGAGTTTATTATAACACAACTCCGCACCATCACCAATAAACACAATTTTTTTATTATATTGTTTAAGCTCTTCACCTAAATCATCAATGAGTATTGCTTTATCTTCACAAACTCTGTTGCCATTTTCAAATGTTGCGGTATAAACCTGATTGCAACGAGCATCCATAACTGCGCACGCAATACAGTCTTTATTTTTTAGTGGCTCTGCGATTGCTTCAAGAGTTGAAACTGCAATACATTTCTTATTCATTGCATCTGCCATACCTTTAACTGATGCAATGCCGATTCTCACACCCGTAAAAGAGCCTGGACCATTTGTAATTGCAAACAAATCAACATCTTTTATATTTTTCTTGCTATCAATTAAAGTCTGCTCAACCATAGGCATTAGAGTCTGACTATGTGTAAGGCCGTTGTTTATAAAATTTTCTGCTGAAACAACACCGTTTTCACTTATCGCTACTGACGCTGTTACAGATGTTGAATCAAGTGATAAAATAATCATATCTGCACTCCTCCGTCAATAGTAATAATACGCTGGTTATCGTGCTCACCACGTTCAATCTGCACACGGATTGTATTCTCTGGCAAAGCATTTTCGATGTTCTCACTCCACTCAACCGCGAGAATTCCTCCTGCTTCATAAAAATCAAAGAATCCGCTTGAATACAAATCGTCCCAAGTTTCAACACGATACATATCAAAGTGATAAAGTGGTGGATTTCCTCCATAATCATTAACAATGGCAAAAGTCGGACTGCTGACTTCTTCTTTTACACAAAGAGCTTTTGCGAGACCACGGGTAAACGCAGTTTTACCCATACCAAGTCCACCGAAAAATGCAACAACAGTTCCACCTTTTAGTAATAACCCAAGTTTTTCACCTAATTCAGTTGTTTCATCAGCATTATTTGTAACAAACTTTTGCATAAATCCACCATAAATAATTTTATTTATGATATTTTACCACAGAATTTCATATTAGTAAATTGGAATTTGCAGATTTTTTGTCTTTATTTATTCTACACAACATATTGGTTAATTGAGTAATAATTTGAACGCTTATTGATTGAAAACTTGCATTTTTTAGCTATTTTGTTGTTTTTAATTTATAAAAATGCAAGTTTTTCGTCATCATTTGTCATTTTTAACAAATTAAAGCGCTGAAATAATGCATATTTTTTCTATTTTTTGAATTGAAAAATATAGATATAATATGTTATTATTTTTGCATATTTATAAGGGGGTCCTTAAAATGAATCAGTATCTTGAAAGAGTTATCGCTGACGTTAAAAAGCGTGACGGTGATAAAGCAGAATTTATTCAATGTGTTAATGAGGTGTATGACTCACTTGAAAGAGTTGTTGAAGCACATCCTGAATATGAAAAATACGACATCCTTGGTCGTATGGCAGAGCCAGACAGACTTATTACATTCCGTGTTTCTTGGGTTGATGACAATGGTCAGACACAGGTTAACCGTGGTTTCCGTGTACAGTTCAACTCTGCAATCGGTCCTTACAAAGGTGGTCTTCGTTTCCACCCAAGTGTAAACACAAGTATAGTGTATTTCTTAGGTTTTGAACAGACATTCAAAAATGCTCTCACAGGTCTTCCTATGGGTGGTGCTAAAGGTGGCGCTGACTTTAACCCAGTTGGTAAGAGCGATGCAGAAATCATGAGATTCTGTCAGGCATTTATGACTGAGCTTGCTCGTCACATCGGTGACAACCTTGACGTTCCTGCTGGCGACATTGGTGTTAGCGGTAAAGAAATTGGTTATCTCTTCGGTCAATACAAGAGAATCAAGGGTAGATTTGAAAACGGTGTTCTTACTGGTAAAGGTCTTACATACGGTGGTTCACTTGTTCGTCCAGAAGCAACTGGTTTTGGTGCCATCTACTACACAAATGAAGTTCTTGCACACGATGGTGAAATCATCAAGGGCAAGAAATTCGCAGTATCAGGTTTCGGTAACGTTGCTTGGGGTGCAATCAAAAAGATTGCAGAGCTTGGCGGTATTCCTGTAACACTTAGTGGTCCTGACGGCTATGTTTATGATAAAGATGGTATCATCACAGACGAAAAGATTAACTATCTTCTTGAGATGCGTGCATCAGGTAGAGATAAGGCAAAGGACTATGCTGACAAATTCGGTGCAGAATTCTTCCCTGGTGAAAAACCATGGGGCGTTAAAGTTGACGTTGCTCTCCCTTGCGCTACACAGAATGAAGTTACTCTTGAAGAAGCAAAGAAGATTGTTGCTAATGGCACAAAATACTACATCGAAGTTGCTAATATGCCAACAACAGCAGAAGCAGTTGCTTACTTCCTTGCAAATGGCGTAACAGTTGCTCCATCAAAAGCAGTTAACGCTGGTGGCGTTTGCGTTTCAGGTCTTGAAATGAGCCAGAACAGTCAAAGACTTGCTTGGACAGCAGAAAAAGTTGACGATATGCTCAAACACGCTATGAAGAATATTTATGATATTTCAGTTGACGCTGCTGCTCGTTATGGTCTTGGTTATGACCTTATTGCAGGTGCAAACATTGCAGGTTTTGAAAAGGTTGCAGAAGCAATGATGGCACAAGGTATTTATTAATAATACATATTATAATAGCAAAAGTAAAACCCTCGTACAATTAAGTACGGGGGTTATTTTTATACAATGTATTCTATTCCTAACAATCCAGTTATTCTTGTTGCTTCTATATGTGGACTATTTTCATCATAGTCTTCTAAATCTGCCGAAATACTATGTTCTTTACCATCTACAAGTATATATGCATATCGTGTACCATCATCATAATAGTAATTTGATACACTATATACTGCTGTTTTCTTTTCTTTAACATAAAGATTATTTACAAAGAAAACTGTGAGAAAACTTACAAAAGCAAGAAATATTGTGGCTACCAAGACCTGAACATTGGCTGATTTGGTATTATTCCTTTTCTTTCTTAAAAGTTTTGGAAACAAAATAACAAAAGAAATAACAAACACTATTGCAGATAAAGTAAAATATATTTTAAAATTCAATATTGACATAATCAAAGAAATTAATGTTGAAATTAAAAGTAAAGAAACCTGACGGAATTCATATCCTTCTCTACTACTGCTTTTTTCACTTGAAAACAGATTATAATAAAAATATTTTTCTGGTTTAGTGAAACTCAATAACGCAAAATACCAAAGGCTACCAATAACAACTAATTTGCAAATTGAACACCATAAATTAGTGCTAGGGACTGATGTTGCAAAACATTGAATAGTGAAAACTGATGCGAATACCGATACAATATTATATATTAATGTATTCTTATTCTCTTTTTGAACTCTTTCAAATTCAGATATTGGTGTCTCTTTAAAAAGTTTTTCACCATAACCGTCAAAAGTTAAAAACTCTTCTAATTCTGATAAGTCAACATCAAACTCAGGTACCATAGGGAACTTGCGTTTGCCATTTGTCATATAAATTACAGTTTCATTGTCAGTATCGACTGTGTACCATATTTCTTTTATCGTATGAAACATTAACTCAAAATTTTTCTTACCTTTGAATTGTTTTGAGCTTTCAAAATCCGTAATCATAGTACTAAGAGCAATAGAAGAACACTTTTTAATGTAAAAGCTATTTTTTCTTTTGACTATCTGATAATAAGCCTTAGTATTTTTTCTATGTACAATTATTGATTTTTGACCATACTGAACAGCATTTAACAATTCTTTTGTTTTTTTCTCTGTTAATTGATGATTAAAAAGATTTTTATGTTTTCTAAACATTGAAACACCAAATTCACCAAAAAGTAAAGCAATTAATCCATTATTTAATCTATAAAAGAAAACTGAATTAAGTGCTAATGATGCAAGAAATAATATCCAAAATCCGACGCCAAAATAAAGTGATGTAATCACAGACGCTATTAGACTTAAGCCTACACCAAAAAGAAACATATAAGAATTTAGTTTTTTGAAATCCAATTTTGAAAAATCAAGTTTCATATTTATCTCCAAAATATATTTATCACAGTAAATATATCATATAGATAACAAATTTTCAATAAAATACAAAAAAATAAGACCTTCGATTGAAGGCCTTATTATGTGTAATTAAGTTTTATCTTTTAATAATGGTTTAATTGATTTGCAAACAATTTTTGTAGAAACACCATCTTTAAGATATTTGTTAATATTGTTGTTTATAGCTGATTTTGTCTTATAATTCAAGATTAAATTAACAATAAAATTAATTAACTCACCTTTATTAACTCCATTAATCTTAACTTCATTTAACGCACTTGAAACTTTTTGCTGTAATTCTTGTTTTTGTTTTGTAGAATTAAAACCAGACAAGTTTAACACTCTATTCAAAGCTAAGTTTGATTCATTTGCTGCAAAAGTACTCAGGCAATCATAGCCGTGGTCTTGACTAACAATGTTAATTTCACAATTAGGATTTTTGTTTGCTAATTCTCCTGCAAAGAAAGATAACTGAAAATCCAAAGCATTTTTCGTATTTGCTTCAACTTTTTTTGTAATAACAGTTGCTTTTGATTCAATAATTTTATTCAATAAATCAAAATTAAGTTTGTCAGCATTTTTCGAATAGAAAATATATACTTTTGCATTTGCATCAAGTTTATTTAATCCTGAAAGTCCTGATTCGTGAACATTTTCGTAATCAACTAAATAGAATTTCATAGCAAAATCTCCTTTAGATAAACATAATATATTTGATGAATCTTGTCAATAAAAAAACTTCTCAAATAAATTGAGAAGTTTCACAAATTATACACCCTGAAAACTGAACAAAGGAGTGAAAGAAGAGAAATTGTACAAATAAACCAAGTTAATAATGGTCAAGCCCTCGACCTATTAGTACTGGCAAGCTAAACACGTCACCGTGCGTACACCTCCAGCCTATCAACCATATAGTCCATATGGGGTCTTACTAGCTTATGCTATGGGAAATCTTATCTTGGAGATGGCTTCACGCTTAGATGCTTTCAGCGTTTATCCAATCCGCACTTAGCTGCTCGGCCGTGCTCCTGGCGGAACAACCGATGCACCAGCGGTGCGTCCATCCCGGTCCTCTCGTACTAGGGACAGCGCTCCTCAAATTTCCTACGCCCACAGCAGATAGGGACCGAACTGTCTCACGACGTTCTGAACCCAGCTCGCGTACCACTTTAATCGGCGAACAGCCGAACCCTTGGGACCGAATTCAGCCCCAGGATGTGATGAGCCGACATCGAGGTGCCAAACCTCCCCGTCGATGTGGACTCTTGGGGGAGATCAGCCTGTTATCCCCAGGGTAGCTTTTATCCGTTGAGCGACGGCATTTCCACTCACATACCGCCGGATCACTAACTCCAACTTTCGTTACTGCTCGACCCGTCAGTCTCGCAGTTAGGCTCGCTTTTGCGTTTACACTCAAAGGCATGGTTTCCATCCATGCTGAGCGAACCTTTGAGCGCCTCCGTTACCTTTTTGGAGGCGACCGCCCCAGTCAAACTGCCCGCCTGACAATGTCCCCCGACCAGATTCATGGCCGCAGGTTAGAATTCCAGTATCTTAAGAGTGGTATCCCAAGGACGACTCCACATGAACTGGCGTCCATGCTTCATAGTCTCCCACCTATCCTGTACATAAAATACCGAAACCCAATATCAGGTTACAGTAAAGCTCCATGGGGTCTTTCCGTCTTGCTGCGGGTAACCGGCATCTTCACCGGTACTACAATTTCGCCGGGTGGGTAGTTGAGACAGTGCCCAGATCGTTACGCCATTCGTGCGGGTCAGAACTTACCTGAC
>CALBNX010000061.1 GCA_937896885.1 uncultured Clostridia bacterium | reverse complement strand
GAACCCCAACAAACAGAGTCAGAGTCTGTCGTGCTACCGTTACACTATTCCCCAACGAGCAAAAGTAATTATATATCAATAAAAGCTAATTGTCAAGGGTTTTAAATAAAAAATTAAAGTATTTTGCATTTCTGCGTTCTTGTGTTTTGAACTTCTTTATGCTATTATACTAATGGTGATTATTATGAAAAAACTTGCAAGTAAACTGAAATACATTTTAGTGTGGGCTTTGTGTATATTAGCTTGGTTTGTAATAATTTTTCTTTACTTTTTCTGTGGTGGTTGGGAACTGCTTGAATCAGGTGACCCTATAAAAATTGAACTTTGTATTTCGGTAATTCTTGGTACGCTTTTCTTTGTGATAATAGATATTATATACGAGTTAGAAAAACAACACGAAGAAAAAATAAAAAAGCTTGAAAAACGTATTGCAGAATTAGAGAATAAGGGAGAATAATATGCAAAATTATCCAAACCCATTTATACCTCAGCGTGCTGACCCCTATGTTGTGAAAGGTCCGGACGAGTTCTATTATTTCACAGCATCATATCCTGCTTTTTATAATGTTGATGCAGGTTACGACCGTATAATTTTGCGTAGAAGTGAAACTGTCAAAGGTCTTGCAACTGCAGAAGAATATACAATATGGAAAGCTCACAACAAAGGCGTAATGTCAAAGCATATCTGGGCACCTGAAATCCATTATATCGGTGGTAAATGGTATGTTTTCTTTGCGGCGGGGGAACAAGAAAATGTATGGAACATCCGTCCTTTTGTGATTGTTTGTGATGGGCAAGACCCAATAAATGATAGTTGGACAGAACTTGGCAAAATGCAGGCAAGTGACGGTGACGACCACTCATTTACAGAGTTTTCACTTGATATGACCTACTTTGAAAATAACGGCAAGCATTATCTTGTTTGGGCTGAAAAACTGGGCGATTCATCACTCTTTATGGCTGAAATCAACGAGAATGAGCCCAACAAACTCATTTCAAAACCCATATTGCTCACAAAACCCGAATATGATTGGGAAAAAGTGAGATTTAGTGTCAACGAAGGCCCTGCTGTACTAAAAACAGACGATAAAATTTATATGTTTTTCTCTGCTTCAGGTACGGGTGCAGAATATTGTATGGGCAAGGTCTATGCTGACAGAAATGCAGATTTGATGGATATAAAAAACTGGACAAAAGACGAAAAGTCCGTCTTGCAAACCGAAGATTTAACAGACCAGGCAGGACCTGGGCATAACAGCTTTGTGGTCGATGAAAACGGTGATTTGCTCATTGTTTATCACGCTCGTCCATTTTCGCATTTTGAGAAGAAATGTGGCACATATTGTGACGAGCCACTCTATGACCCTTGCCGTCACGCAAGAATAAAAAAGGTCAGTTTTGACGAAAAAGGAACACCAATCTTAAGATAAAAGAAGTAAGGGACGGTTGATTTCGTCCCTTTTTTAATTGTGCAATATGTTGCATTTTAAATGATATTTTGTTGCACATTGCATATATGGATTTTGTTTACAATTTATTCAAATTTTGATATACTATATTGGTAAAAATCTGCAAAAGGAGTTATGCTATTATGAAAAACTTCAAAAAAGTAATCTCTGTTGTTTTAGCAGTGGTTATGATGTTGTCTTGTATGTCAATTTTAGGCTTTGCTCGTAACACAAGTTATACACCTACAATTATCATTCCGGGACTTTTTCAAAGTGAAACTTACCACTATGTAAACGGTGAAAAAGAATGTGATGCTGATGGTAATCCTCTTCCAGGTCCATTCTATGTTTCAGTTTCAGAAGAATTTATCACTGCAGCTCTTACAGAAGCACTTATTCCAGTGTTGACAATGTTTGCTACTCAGCAGGATAAAGACCAAGCAGCTGCAAAAATTGTTGCTGAACTTCTCAGTGACCTTTTGATGGAAAAACAGGCAAGTGATGCAAATGGTAACCTTGACCCTGATGTTCGTCCAGAAACATATTATGGAAGTTTTGAAACATATACAGATGTTTCAAGAGAACACATGCTTAAGAGCTTCCCAGTTGAAGAATATTTTGATATTGCAGGCGAAGATAATCTCTATGTCTTCAACTATGTTTCAACAGGTAATATGATTCAGACTGCACAGGAACTTTATGATTACATTCAGTTCGTTAAAAAAGATACAGGTGCTCAAAAGGTTAACATTGTTCCTGTAAGCCAGGGCGGTTCAATTGCAAATGCACTTATGCAGCTCTATGTTGATAACGGAAGCAACATTGCAGTTGATGTTAACAGAATTGTTTTTGCAGTTCCTGCACTTGACGGTGCAAACCTTCTTGGTGACTGCTATACTTATGGTATCAATGACGAAAGTGCTGCACTTTACACAACAATGTTCACATCTCTTTTAGGTGAAGATAATGTTCTCAGTTATGTAATCAGTCTTGCAGTTAGACTTATGCCAAAAACTGATGTAAGCAATCTTATTGATGTTATTGCTGATACACTTGTTAACAAATATCTCAGATATTCAACACTTATGTGGGGTCTTATTCCATCAGGTCAATATCCAACTTGCCGTGATAAGTACCTTGCAGGCGATGAAATGGCAGAAATTCGCAGACAGGCTGACTGGTATTACAACGCTCAGCTCAAATCTGATTTTAATATTATTACAGCAAGAAGCAAGGGTGTTGAAATTTTTGACATCGTTGACACTAATGTTGAACTCTATGAACTCGCTGTTTCTCATAGCTATACACAGGCTGACGGTATCATTCAAGTTGACTCAACATCAATGGGTGCTTATAGTGTGAATGTAGGAACAAGACTTCCTGCGGGTTATAAAACTCCATGGGTAAATAACAATTGTATCTTGCATGAGCATATTGACCCAGAAGGAATTATAGATGCTCACACAGGTCTTCTTCCTGACCATACATTCTATTTCAGTGGCCAGAACCACGCAACAACGGCTTCAAATGATGTTCTTATGAGTCTTATCATTCATCTTCTTACAGATGAAAGCTTTACAGATGTTTTCTCATATCCTGACAAATTCCCACAGTTCAATAAGAGCCGTGAAACTTTACAGCTTCGCAAAGATGTTGCAGCGATGAAAGAATATGACACATCATCACTTTCTGCTGAAGACAAGAAGGAGCTTGACGGTGCAATCAAGCAGGTTGAAGATATGCTTGCAGTTACAGTTATCAATGTTGCTGAATACAAGGCAGCAAACGACAGATTCTATGCAATCTATGACAAGATTATGGGTGGCGAAGAAGTTGTAAGTAGCGATAGCACATCAAAGGTTGCTGTTACAGTTATCAAGGGTATTTGTGACGGACTTTATGAAGTATATGGCGATGCAGCTTACAGCGAAATCCCATTCCTTATTCTCGGTCAAATTTTCTCATAATATAACTTATAACCCCGTAAGGCAAAAGCTTTACGGGGATTTTGAAATGAGGGATTATTATTAAAACATTTCAAAAGGTTTTGGTTTGTGTTCTTATATTATTGATGGTTACTGCATTTGCGTCCTGTAAAAAAACAGAGCAAACCCCAGAGCCTAGCCAGACTACAACCACAACAGAAACCACAACAGAAGAAGACTTGGGTCCAACATTGAGCCCTGCCGAATCAAAAAGCAAAATCGTCGGCACATGGGTTTATGATGAAACAATTTCTGCACAAAATTTCTATGGTGATTATTACAACGAGAAAATCACTAAAAATAATGTGCAAATGCGCACAACCTATAAATTCAATAATGATGGCTCTTATAGCACAAGCGTTACAATTGAAAATATAACTGATGTGCGAAAAGAATATCGCTCATTGATGGTTGAAGGCGCAAGAAGAAATGTTGAAAAAGAAGGCAAGTTTTTAACAACTGACGATGTGCTTTATTATGAAAAATATGCAGATGACATTCTTAAAAACATCTGCAAAACTACAAAGGGCACTTATAAAATTGATGGCAATAAGCTTAACTATAGTGACGGCACAACAGAAAAGTTTGTTATTGATGGTAAACAGCTGACAATCGAAGGCAGTACCCAAGAAAACGGCGAATATAAAATTGTGTTGAAAAGAAAATAAAGAGAAAGACGATGAGTTTTAATTCTCATCGTCTTTTTTATTCAACAACATATTTTTGAAATCTGTCGGCATAGTCCGTTGGAATAATCACCTTTAAAAGTGTGCCGTCAGCGGTGTATTCTTCGTTTAAAATCTTTGCATTGTTTCTCAAAAAATTCACTTCACCACCATCAGAGAATGGAATAAGCAAATTGATTTCAATAATTTTAAGTGACAATGCCTTTTCGATTTCTTTAAGTAAAAGGTCAAGGTTAATGCCCTTTAGAGCGCTAATCATAACGGTTTTACCCATCGGTAAAATATTGAAAATATTTTCGGCTTTGTCACATTTGTTCATAACTGTTATTATGTTGTCACCGTTGCAACCTAAATCTTTTAAAATGCCCGTTGTGATTTCAATATGTTCGGTGCAATGCTCATCAGATGCATCACATACATTGAGCACAATGTCAGCACTTGCCGCTTCTTCAAGGGTTGAACGGAATGCCTTGACTAAATCGTGGGGGAGTCGGCTGACAAATCCAACTGTGTCAATGAGCATAACATCTTGTCCGTTAGGTAAAGATAGTTTTCTCGATGTTGGGTCAAGTGTAGCGAAAAGCTTGTCTTCGGCGAGCACGCCTGCATCTGTTAGCGCATTCATAAGCGTTGATTTACCTGCGTTGGTGTATCCTACAAGTGCTACTGTTGTAACATCATTTTTCTCTCGTCTTTTACGAAGTAATGCCCTGCGCTTTTCAACCTCGTCAAGTTGTTCTTGCAAAGCGTACATTCTGCGCATAATGTGACGACGGTCACTTTCGAGTTTCGTTTCACCGGGGCCACGAGTACCAATACCACCACCAAGACGGGAGAGCTGTTTCCCCTTGCCTGTGAGACGAGGAAGAGCGTATTTGAGTTGAGCCAATTCAACCTGCAATTTACCTTCACGGGTTTTTGCGCGAAGTGCGAAAATATCAAGAATTAATTGCGTGCGGTCAACAACCCGCACATCAGTTGCGTTTTCGATATTACGGATTTGTGATGGTGTCAGTTCTCCGTCACAGATAATCAAATCTACTTCTTGATTGTGACAAAAAAGCTCTGCTTCGGCGAGTCTGCCTTTACCAATATATGTTGCACCGTCAGGATTTTCACGCCTTTGAATAATTGAGCCAACAACTTGTGCCCCTGCACTTTCTGTGAGGAGCGTGAGTTCTTCCATTGAGCTTTCTGCATCAAAATCACCCGTGTCAACGCACAAAAGCAGTGCTTTTTCAGGCGAATTATCAATTTCATAAAATTCCATAATATTTACTCCGTAAATAAACACAAAACTCAAAGTATTGGTTTTTATTGCGTTCTTGCGTTTTTGAGTTCCTGCGTTAATTCTAAAAAGCGGAGCCGTTTTAAGACCCCGCTCTTTCTTTTGAAAGTCCTTAATATTTATTGATTAGCAACCGCAGTCATAGTCTCTACGAGCACAGCCACAGTCATTGTTGCAACCGCAACCGTTGTTGTTATCTGTGAGAAGAATTAAGATGATAATAACAATCAACCAAGAGTTGTTACCGAAGAAGTTACACATTCATTTTTCCTCCTTCCCATAATGAACTTACATTACATCTTATGGGAAATGGGGGAATGTGTTACAATTGGTTTGATAATGCACCGCAGGTGCAATTCATGTGATTTATCACAATTCATGATAAAATCAATTCATGCAACAAAGTTGCAATTCATCTTACTTATGAATTGCTTCGCATGAATTGGCTACGCCACGATTTCTCGCTACGCTCCATGATTTGAATTCTTCGAATTCATTATAACATTATACAGTAACTTTATACACAGTTGTTGTTTTCACAACTTCATCCTTATCAAATACACAATTATAAAAACTTGGTGTGTTTGTAGCATTTGGATAATACTGTGTTTCAAGGCAGAAACCACAACGGAAATCCATTGGAGTATTATTCTTGCCGATTTTACCTTCAAGGAAATTACCAACATAGAGTTGCATACCAGGTAAATCTGTCAAACAGTCAAGTCTTACACCATTTGGAGCAGTAACAGTTGCTGCAAGACGAAGTTCTTTGTTGTAATTATTGATACAGAAATTGTGGTCATAACCATTACCTGCATCAAGTTGCTCATAATCTGCACCAATATCTCTGCCAATAGTTTTAGGCTCTCTGAAATCAAACGGAGTGCCTGTTACATCACGGATTTCACCTGTTGGCACAAGTCCTTCACCCATTGGTGTAAATGCATCTGCATTGATATAAAGAGTATGGTCGAGAATATCACCATTCTGATAGCCTTTAAGGTTGAAATATGCGTGGTTTGTAAGGTTGAATGCAGTTTTCTTGTCAGATACTGCTGTGTAATCAATAATGATTTCGTTTTTGTCAGTAAGAGTGTAGCGAACTGTTACTTTTTTGTTGCCAGGAAAACCTTCTGTACCGTCAGCGCTGAAATATGAGAATTCAACAGAGTCAGAGTCAACAATAATAGCGTCCCACACAGCAGTTGAGAATTCTCCGTTGCTGTGAAGTGTAACGTCGCCGTGAGTAGTTGTAACTGGAACTTTCACACCATCAATTGTGAGCCCACCAGCAGAAATTCTGTTAGCAACAGGACCTACAATTACACCCTGATAATCGTGACGATTTTCGAAACCTTCCATATCATCAAAACCGAGCAATAAATCGATTTCGTTTTCATCTTTATCCTTTACAAGAATGCTCTGTAAAGTAGCACCCCAAGTGATAAGATTAATTTTCATATTATTGTTGTTTTCAATGAGAAAAGCATCAACTTGTTTGCCGTCTTTTGTAACACCGAAAACTGATTTTGTAATACCCATATTTTCTCACTCCTATAAGAGATTTATTCAAAAATATTATATATTTTGTAAAGGTTAAAGTCAACAATATTTTGAGTGTGAAAGGGAAATTGAATTGGGTTTTGTATATGGTTGCCCACAATATCTTGTGATTGCAAAAAATATTAAAATATGTTATACTTATTGTCCCTGACCATATTCAATGAAAGGAGAGATAAAAATGTTCAAAATTGCACCTAAAGTTTATTCATCAATGTTTTCTTTACCAACAGAAATCGCTGATAAAGGACTTAAATTTGCAAGTGGTGAACAATTAAAGGTAATCATCGCAGTTTTTAGAAATCCTGAAACTGATGAAGCACAAATTGCAAAAGTTACAAATCTCTCACTTTCAACAGTGAAAGAATGTGTTGAATATTGGGTTGATAGCGGAATTTTGCAGATGGGAAAAGCGGAAGAAACTGTTAAAACAGAAAAGCAGACAATTACTGTCGAGAAAATCAAAGCACCATTACCTGAAATTCATTTCACAAATCCAACTCAAGATGAAATCGAAAAAGTGCTTAAAAAGAATGGCTCAATGAAACGACTTTTTAACGAAGCACAACAGATTTTAGGCAGAACTTTTGGTTTTGCAATGCAGAGTACAATTTATTCAGTTGTTTATCGTTATAATATTAAGCCCGATGTTGCCAACTGTCTTTTGCACTTTGCAAAAAGCATCGACTCAACAGGGCACAATGATATTTTGAAAATTGCAAAATATTGGGCAGAAAATGGGGTTACAACTCTCTCGTCTGCTGACGATTACATAAGAGAAACTGAAAAATCTTTGACTTTGTTTAAAGAATTGGCAAAGCGTACCAATAACGACGACTCTGCGCCAAGCTTTGCAGTGCTTGAGCTCATTAGTGAATGGATTCGTTGGGGTTATACTATTGACGAAGTCGAAAAAGCATTTAATATAATGAAAAACGAAAAGCAGACAGGCAGACTTGTCTGGGTGAATATGCGCCATATGAACGGAATAATCAAAAAATGGCACAGTGCAGGGATGCTCACCGCCCAAGATATTGAAAAGGGTACAAAGAAATTCGAAACAAAAGCTCAAAAGCAAAATAAGATAAAAGAAACATCTTTTGATATACAAAAAGCCGAAGAAAAAGCAAAGTCTAATCGTAAAGACTTCGGCGAAATGAAGAATAAGAGAAAGAAAGTAAAGGGGGCATAGATTTGGCATATTCAAGAGAACTTCACGAAAAAGCAAAAGCAGAACTCAAAAGAAGAAAAACCAATGCGGAAAATGATGCTGCACAACGAAAACAAGAAATGTCAGAAAAATACCCTGAGTTTCAAATGATAGAAACTGAACTTTCAAAAACAGGTTTTGAAATCTTGTCGATTTATGCAGGTGGCAAAGATAATACAACCGAAAAACTGGCTTCAATCCGTAAAAAGAACGAAGATTTAAAAAACGAAAGAGCAAATCTTTTAAAAGCACTTAAACTTCCCCAAGATTATTTTGATGTTAAATACACATGCTCAAAATGTCAGGATACAGGCGTAATTGAAGATTATGACGAAGAACGAAAAGTGTCTTATGGCTCAAAATATTGCGAATGCTATATGGATATATTAAAGAGATATGCCGTGGATGAACTTACTCGTTCAACACCTTTAGAACTTTCAAGCTTTGATGAGTTTAGTCTTGATTATTATCCAAAGACAAAGATAAATGGCGACTCACCATATAACGCAATGTCAGATGTTTTCAATTCCTGCAAAAAATATGCAGAGAATTTCGACACAGATTCAACATCACTCTATTTCTATGGCAGAACAGGGCTTGGCAAAACCCATCTCTCTCTTGCCATCGCAAATGAGGCTATCAAAAAGGGCTACAATGTGCTTTATGGTTCAGTAATCAATTTTCTTAATAAAATGGAAAAAGAGAAATTTGGTAGAACAGAAACCCCAATAGATACTGAAGATTTGTTAATAGACGCAGATTTGTTAATTCTCGATGACTTAGGCGCAGAATTCTCAACTGCTTATACAGTTTCAGCACTCTATAATGTAATCAATAGCCGAGTTGCCCGTGGTATTCCCACAATTATCAGTTCAAACCTTGATTTAGAAGAACTTAAATCAAGATACCCTGAAAGCATAGCATCACGAATTATTGGAACTTATGCAACAGTTAAATTTATAGGTAAAGATATCCGACAACTCATAAATGAAGAATAAAGAAAGAAGGAAATATCAATGGAAAACAAAAAGTCAAAGAAAATTATAATTGGCGTTATCTGTGCAGTTGTTGCAGTGGCTTTGGTTGTTGCAATTCTCGCAATCACAGGTGTATTCAGTAAAGAACCAAATGAAGACCCAAGCAATTCAACAACAGAAAGCACGACAAAAGCACCGAAATATGACCCAACAAAATATGAGGTTCAGGGAATTGATGATAAGAGCTATTTAGTTGTGCTTGGTGAAGATGGCAAGGCAGTAATCAACGATAAAAACCAAATCAATGTTGTTGAAAGAGATAAAAATGGCGAAATCATCAAAGACGAAAAAGGTGAGCCACAGACTCATTGGGAACAGATTGACGACAAATATGTAGTCAAAGACACAATCTATGCTACTGATTACACAATCAATGTTATTGATGGTTGGGAAGCTTTTGGTAGCGGATATATCAGAAAGTTAGATGCAAGTGTTGGTGGCACATTTATGAAATGTTCTGCTCTTCCTGATACATCTGATAAGGTGTTAACACTTGATGAATATCTCAAACAACTTAATGAAAAACGCCAGAAGAAATATGAAGCTCAGAAGAAAAATGGTTTTACAATAGATTATTCTGAAAAAGAAATCACAATTACAGACAAGAAAATCAAAGCAGTATATTATACAGAAATGGTTAAAAACAAAAACGGCGGAATTGTAAATTACAGTGAAACAATTTATTTTGAGTTAGCTAACAACAAGAAATATAGTTTCCAATTAACCTTATCTGACGATGCAAACTACAATGCAAACAAAGATTTTGACTTTGTTGATTATGTAAATAAGAACCTCATAGTTAAATAGTTTTTGAAACTACCTGATTTTTCAGGTAGTTTTTTTATATCCAATTGGAAAAAAGTTTGACCTTTTTTGACTTTTACTATTGACAATTGAAAAATCGTTGTTATAATAGTAATTAGAAAGGTCAAAGAAAGTCAAAGTCAAAGATTAATGGCTAAACAAATTTGAATTTGTCTAACAAACAAAATCTATATCCACTTTACAAAGGAGTGAATTTATGAATATCAGTAACATCATAGCAACAATGATTCAAGAAATGATAGAGAATGATGGCTACACCGAAATTCAGCGTAACGAGCTGGCGCAGAAAATCGGTTGTGTACCAAGTCAGATAAATTATGTAATCTCATCCCGATTCACACCTGAACACGGCTATATTGTTGAAAGTCGTCGTGGCGGTGGGGGATATATCAAAATAACCAGAGCAAGCATTGACAGAAACTCAATAAAAATGCACATAATCAATTCAATAGGCAATATGCTCAGCGAAAATGTCTGCCGTGCTCATTTAAAAAACTTATATGAAAATGATATTATAGACGAAAAAACGGTCAAAATATTTTTATCAGCATTAACAGGCAATGCATATAGAGATATACCACGAGAATATGGTGATATTATCCGAGCGTCAGTTTTTAAACAAATGATACTTAATATATTGTAATTGAAATAAGGAGGAATTTATTATGTTATGTCAGAATTGTGGTAAATACGAAGCGACAACTCATGTGAAAAGAATTATAAATGGTGAATCAGCCGAAGCACACCTTTGCTCTGATTGTGCACACGCGTTGGGTTATAACGATGTTTTCGGCGGATTTGGAAATACTTTTTCAGACCTTTTAGGCTCATTCTTCGGTGAACCCGCTGTGAGTGCGTTAAGCTCAAGAACGGTACGCTGTGAAAAATGTGGCAATACATTTAACGATATTGTGAATAACGGAAAATTGGGTTGTGCAGATTGTTACACAACTTTCTATGATAAACTTTTACCGTCATTACAGAGAATTCACGGAAAAACCCGCCACGAAGGCAAAGTGCCACTTATCCGTAATGCAAGTGCAGAAATGCCAAAGGTTGATAAACTCTCAATTCTTGAAGAAGAACTCAAAAAAGCAATTGAAAATCAAGAATTTGAAAAAGCAGCAGAGCTTCGTGATGAAATCAACAGAATGAAAGAGGGTGGCAATAATGAGTAAATGGTATATCGGCGCAGGCGAGCAAAGTGATATTGTTGTAAGTACAAGAATAAGACTTGCAAGAAATATTACAGAATATCCGTTTCCTAACAAATTAAATACTAAAAGCCGTATGGAACTGAATAATGTAATAAAAGAGGCGTTAGAGAGCGATAATAAATATAATCTCCGTTTTCTCGAAATGCGCACTCTTGCAAGATTTGAAGCAGCATCTATGGCAGAGCGTCATATAATAAGCCCTGAATTTGCGTCTGATTTAGACGGCAGAGCGCTGATGCTTTCCCCCGAAGAAGATATCAGCATAATGCTCAACGAAGAAGACCATATTCGTCTTCAAGTTATGAAATCAGGCTTTGCTCTTGATGAAGCTTATAGCGTAGCAAATGAAATTGATGATGTATTAGGTTCAAAATTCAATTTCGCATTTGATGAGAGAATAGGTTTCTTAACTCAATGCCCAACAAATCTTGGCACGGGTATGAGAGCATCTGTGATGCTTCATCTTCCAGCATTAACTCTCAGCGGACAAATCCATAAACTCATTAACACCGTTTCAAAGTTAGGACTTACATTCCGTGGTGCATTTGGTGAAGGTACAAATGCTGTGGGTGATATGTATCAGTTAAGCAACCAGATAACCCTTGGAATTTCAGAAGAGTTTGCAATTAAAAACCTTAAAGCAATCACATTGCAACTCTGTGCTCAAGAGAGAACAGCAAGAGAAGAAATGCTTAAAGATGTGAGCACAGAAGACCGAATTTTCAGAGCATATGGACTTCTCAAATGGGCTCGTCTTCTCTCAACAAAAGAGCTTATGGAAAATCTCTCATTTGTGCGACTTGGCTCAGTAACAGGCAAAATAAATATTCCAATTGAAACAGTTAACGAGTTGATGGTATCAATGCAACCTGCAACAATTAATGCACGAGCAGGGCAGAAGTTGCCAACACAAGAAAGAGATGCAGTAAGAGCAAGTGAAGTGAGAAGCAAATTAAACTAAAAATTTAGCGGGGGAATAAATATTATTCTCTCGCTGTTTTAATCTCTAAGAATGATGATGAGGTGAACGAAATGTACAATTTTACAGGTTTTACAGAAAAAGCAAATATGGCACTTAATAAAGCAGTGACAGTAGCCGAAGATTTGGGGCATACCTATATCGGTAGTGAGCATATTTTATTAGGTCTTCTAGAAAGTACGGATAGCGTAGCGGGGAAATTGCTCACCACAAAGGGTGTCACATACCGAAAAATATATGAAATGATAAAGCAAGGCGTTGGCGCAGGGTTGCCAACAGAATTAGCACCAACAGATTTTACCCCAAGAAGCAAGCATATTGTTGAAGGTGCAATAATGCTCAGTAATGCAATGAAACAAAGTCTTGCGGGTACAGAGCACATTCTCTTTTCAATGTGTAGAGAGGGTAATGGCTATGCTTGTGATTTGCTTAATCGTGCAGGGGCAAGTCCGCAAAGCATATTGAAAGAGCTTGGCAATATAGTGGGTAACAACAAACAACCAAAGCAGACAAACTCACAAAAAGACGATAAATCAACCCTTTCAAAATTCTCAAGGGATTTGACCACCCTTGCCAAAGAAAACAAAATAGACCCAGTTATAGGCAGAGAAAATGAAATTCAGAGAGTTATTCAAATTCTTTGCCGTCGCACAAAGAATAATCCATGCTTAATCGGTGAGCCAGGTGTGGGCAAAACCGCAATAGCTGAAGGTCTTGCCCTTAAAATCGCAAAAGGTCAAGTGCCTGAAATATTAAATGATAAAAGAATTTTCTCTCTTGATTTAACAGGTATGGTTGCAGGCACAAAATATCGTGGTGACTTTGAAGACAGAATAAAGAAAATTATCGATGAAGTGAGAGAAGCAAAAGATATTATTCTCTTTATTGACGAAGTGCATACTCTTATGGGTGCGGGTAGTGCTGAAGGTGCAGTTGATGCAGCCAATATTTTAAAGCCATCACTTGCCCGTGGCGAGTTGCAGGTAATCGGTGCAACAACCATTGACGAATATCGTAAAAATATTGAAAAAGATGCAGCACTTGAACGCCGTTTTCAACCTGTGACTGTGGGCGAACCAAGTGTTGAAGATACTATTGAAATTCTCAAAGGTATCCGTGATAAATATGAGGCACACCATAAAGTTAAAATTACTGACGAGGCAATAAAAAGCGCCGTAAATTTGTCTGTCCGTTATATCGGTGACAGATTTTTGCCAGACAAAGCAATCGACTTAATCGACGAAGCCTCATCAAAGGTGCGCCTTACAACATTTACAGCCCCACCCGAAATAAAAGAGATGGAATCACGACTTCAACAAATTGAAGCAGAGAAAGAAATGGCTGTGGGTAGGCAAGATTTTGAATCTGCGGCAAAGCTTCGTGACGAAGAAAAAGAACTAGTGCAGAAATATAATACTGAAAAAGCAAAATGGCAAGCAGACGGCTCAAACCGTGATTTGCAGGTGACCGAAAGTGAAATAGCCGAAATCGTGTCAGGGTGGACGGGTATTCCAATTACCCAAATGACCGAAGAAGAAAGCGCAAGACTTTTAAAGCTTGAAGACGAGTTGCATAAGAGAATTGTGGGGCAAGAAGTAGCGGTCAAAGCAGTTGCAAAAGCAATCCGTCGTGGTCGAGCAGGACTTAAAGACCCAAAACGACCAATCGGCACATTCATTTTCTGTGGACCAACAGGTGTTGGTAAAACTGAACTTACTAAAGCATTGGCATCGGCAATGTTCGGTGATGATAACGCTATGATTAGACTTGATATGAGTGAGTTTATGGAAAAGCACACCGTGTCAAAGCTTATAGGTTCACCACCAGGATATATTGGCTTTGACGAGGGTGGACAGCTCACAGAAAAAATTCGCCGAAAACCATATTCAGTAGTCCTTTTTGACGAAATTGAAAAAGCACATCCCGATGTTTTCAATATGCTTTTGCAAATTCTTGATGACGGTATTTTAACCGACTCACAAGGTCGCAAGGTCGATTTCAAAAACTGTGTAATCATAATGACATCCAATGTGGGCGCAAGGCTTATTACCGAAGAAAAGGCGTCATTCGGCTTTGTGGCAAATAGTGATAATTCTTCAAGTGAAAAAATAAAAGAGTCCGTTTTGGGCGAACTCAAAAACACATTCCGTCCCGAGTTTTTAAACAGGGTGGACGATATAATCGTCTTTAATCGACTCACAGAAGATGAAATCAGACAGATTGCAAAAAATCTTCTCACAACTCTTGAAAAAAGAATGCAAGCACTTGAAATCAATATGACTTTTGATGATAGCGTTGTGGATTTTGTGAGCAAAGCAGGGTTTGACAAAATCTATGGTGCAAGACCACTCAAAAGAGCAATTCAAACCAATGTTGAAGATGTGCTTTCAGAAAAAATCCTTGAAAAATCTATTGAAAAAGGCAAAACCTATATCTGCTCAATGTCAGAAGATAGGTTAAAAATTAAGAACTGTTAGACAAAATTGAATTTGTAAAACATTCTGCATAAAAAATCCCCACCATTAAGGTGGGGATTTTAATCGTTTTAATTATAAATCTTCTCTACGGCGTTTAACTATTGTAGCAGTTGTAATGAAATATGCAACTGTGAGTGCGCAAACAGCAACTGTTGCCAAGAGAAGCATATTTCTTGTTTCTGCTGAACCGTTTGTGATGCCATCAATGATGTTATTACCTGGTTTGTCAATGACAGTACCTGTTGTACCGTCGATTACTGTGCCATCTTCAAGAGTAATAACCTTTGAAATTGCGAACTGGTCAACTCTTGTTTCTTTGCCATCTTCAACGCTGTATGTGTCGAAGTAAAGGTTACCACCATCAATTTGAATGTGTGAGTATGATGGAACTTCAAGGAAGAGAACTGTTTCACCATCTGGAATAAGCTCACTTGTTTCTTCGCTTGCCTTTGGTTCATAGTGTTTAGGACCAATAGTACCATTGATTGAATAGATTGTACCTTCTGGCTTAATCTTTGTTGTGTATTCAAGACCATTATATTTAACAGTACCTGTTTCTGTTTCAACAATAGCGTTGTCCTTCATAACATCAGTACGCATATAAACGTGGTCGTGGCCCTGGAATACAAGGTCAATATCAAGCTCATTCATAAGAGGAAGAAGCTGTGCGCGGATAGCAACAACATCGTCGTCATCAAAGTGTGAACCGTTTGAATAGATTGCTTTGTGAAGAGCAATGAATTTCCAAGGTTTCTTTGATGCACCCATATCTGCTTTGAGCCATTCAATCTGTTCAGCAGAAAGAGCATTGTCATCACCTAAATCATTTGTATTAAGCACTGCAATATGTGCTGTGTTGTAATCAAATGAATAATAGATACCTGTTGTTGTATCTTGTTCTGGAAGATTTGAATAAACAAAGTTCTGAATATTTGCATTGTCACCACGTTCTTCGTGGTTGCCTGTGCCAGCCATTAAAACAGTATCCATAAGAGAATCTGAAGCTGTGTTGAACATTCTCTTCCATTCAACAAAATCATTACCGTTATCAACCATATCACCAGTTGCGAGAAGGAAGTTAATGTCGTGATTATCAAATGCTGTTTCGAGAGCCATAGCCCAGTTGTTCTTATATTGCTTTTCAGTAACACCCTGTGGGTCAGTAACATGTAAGAAACTGAACGCTGTACCATTGTCGGCTGTATTGATTACACCAATATCACTCCACCAGCCACGGTCAGCATCACCAATACGATAGTAGTATTTCTGACCTGCTTCAAGACCAGTAATTTCTGCTGTGTGACGGTTAACTGTGAACTTGTGCTTGATAATACCGATAAAACTTAAATCAATAGCTGAGTATTCACGTTCTGCATCGATTTCACAGTTAGTATCAACCTTAACACCCTTAACTGTTGTGCCTTTTGAGAAATCAGGATTTTCTGAGAATGGAACAATCTGAATATCTGTATCTGTGATGCTATATTTTGTTACATAACTAATATTAACTGATGTTGCGCTGTCTTCACCAAAAGTTACAGCAATGTGTGATGGAAGACGAAGGTTATCTTGTGAAAGAGGAACTGCAACTTTACCGTTATAGTTAAATGTGCCATCAAAGTCAGCCATATAACTTGGGTTTTCGTCGTGTGTCAAGTCTTTGAGAATTCTGTAAAATTCACCGTCGATAACTTCATATTGGCTTTGAGTGAGATATTCATCAAGAACTGAATAAACAACACCGCTGAGAGTATCGCCACCGATAACGCCTGTGATAAGGACAATTGAAATAACATCACCGATGCCAAAACCAGTCCAGTCACCAGCACCAACAAGACCGGCGATAATGTCATAAGCGCTTTGTGCTAATTCGCTCATAGGTCCATTGATACCCCATGAAATAGGGTCGATTTTGAGGTTTTTGAGAATTTCACCTTGAAGAAGGTCATCAAGAACAACTGTAAGAAGTGTGTCAAGAATTACTTCTGCATTCTGATTGTTGTCAAAACGCTCTAATGCGCTCATAAGGAATTTGTCATTTTTAGGGTCTTCGTTGTTTGTATAGTGGTATGCAAGTACTGATGATGCAAGGTCACCAAGAGTACCTTTTTCACCTGTGCTACCAAAACCGAGAGTATCTTTGAATGCTGTTGATGGATAATCAGAAACTTCAATTGCAAGAAGTTTGTCAAGCATTGGGTCAAGAATTGCAAGTGTCTTGGCAGGGTCAGAGAGATATCTGTTGTCAACCTGATTGAAGAGTGCAACAAGTAAAAGTTTAATTGCACCAGCTGAAATATCACCAACGATTTCACTACCAACAAGGTCACCAATCAATGTATCAACACCGATTGCCTGTTCAACATAGTTGTAAAGACCACCTGCATCTTTAACATCTTTACCAAAACCGTAACGGAGCTGATATTCAAGAACATTCATAACAAAATTCTTGATGTTATCACCACCAAAGTTATAAGCCCAAGCGATGTTTTTAAATGGTTTTGCCTGTGTAACACCATCAATTACAACAGGATAAAACTCGTCAACATCATGTGATTTGTATTCACAAGCAATATCACCATTTGAAGCAGCACTAAGACTAACGCTTCTGAATTGGTTAGGATAGCTTAAAACTGATGTTGTAACGATGTCAGTAAGAGTTTCACCATTATCATTTACATAAGAAGCTATGTCCTGCATATGAACGTGACCTGAAATTGTATAGTGCATACCAGCATCAGCAACTGCATCTGCAAATTTTTCCCAATCACGAAGAACAAAGTTGTCAAAAAGGTCAACTTCTGTTTCAAAGTGAGGAATTGAGTTAGTATGAATCATACCAATAATTGTTTTACCATCAGCTGTTGCTTTTTCACATTCGTCAACAATCCAAGCAAGGTGTTTCTCAGTAACAATACCTGCTGTTTCTTGTTCGTTTTCACCTGAGTCAGTAACATCAGCAGAATAAAGCTGAGAGTCAATAGCAATAAGACGATAGTCATTTGGAAGGTCAATAGCATAAGAAAGTGAACCTTCTGAATTATCAGCTTGTGCTTTATAACGGCTGTAATATCCACCTTCTGTTGAATAACCGAATTCTTTGTAAAGTGCTTCGAATTCTTGTGGATTTGTATCAAGTTCTTCTCTAAGAGCAGGATTTTTCTTAGCAGTAATTAAGTTGTTGCCGTCATATTTTGCTGCTCTCTGGTTGTTGATATCGTGGTTACCGTTGATAACATAAACTGGAACACCTGTGTTTTGCTCAAATGCTCTAAGTTTAGCAGTAAGCTCTACGTGAGCAGAATATTCAGCGTTTCTTGTTAAGTCACCAGGAATAAGCAAAAAGTCTATTTGACCATTTTTTGCCATTTCTTCAACATTCTTTAATGCTGCATCTGCAAGTTCAGGAGCAATGCCACTTGTTGCATTGTTCATAAGCATCATTTCATTGAATTCTGCTTTGTCTTGTGCTGAGTTGCCCATTGCAGATTCTGCGAAATAGTGAAGGTCGCTCAAAATAACGAAATTCACATCATCAGTGTTAGCAGCGAGAACTGTAAATGGAACACTTACAGCAAAAACTGCAACTGCGAGAACAACACAAAGAAGCTTTTTCAAAATGCTTTTTCTTTTCATTCTCAAATACCTCCGCGTCAGTGCACATTTAAGTACACTAAGTTATTATTATACGATTAATTAGTGTAACACAAAAAAAGGAAAAATGCTACACTTTTTTGCAACATTTTTTCCATATTTTTATAGGTATATAATATAATACACAGAATTATTTGTTTTTGTTTAAATAGTCGGCAACAATCTGACCATCAGAAATCTTAATAACACGCTCTGCTTCACTTGCAATATCGTTATCGTGAGTGATAAGAATAACTGTGCGACCTTCTTGGTGCAGTTCGTGAAGAATGTTCATAACTTCGACGCCTGAATGTGAGTCAAGGTTACCTGTTGGCTCGTCAGCAAGAATGATAGGGGGGCGTGCCGCAACTGCACGGGCAATAGCAACTCTTTGTTGCTGACCACCTGACATTTGTTTGGGCAAATGGTCAAGACGGTGAGAAAGGCCAACTCTCTCTAGTGCTTCAAGAGCTAATTTATTGCGTTCTTCTTTTTTCATCCCACGATAAACCAAAGGCAACTCAACATTCTCAACTGCCGTAAGACTTGGGATAAGGTTGAATCCTTGAAATATAAATCCGATTTCTTTATTGCGGATTTCAGAGAGTTCATCATCAGTCATATCCTTAACATCAACACCGTCGAGAGTGTATGTGCCACTTGTAGGAACATCAAGAAGACCGAGCATATTCATGAGTGTTGATTTACCCGAACCCGACTGACCAACAATAGCCAAAAACTCACCATGTTCAACATTAAGGCTAATCCCATCAAGAGCGCGAACTTCGTTTTCACCAGGATTATAAATTTTGTAAATATCTTTGATTTCAATAAGACTCATTTTATCACCAACTGATATATTATGGGAATATTTTACATTCTTTAACCAATAAAATCAATGAATAATTTGTAAATAATATTTAGAACAAGAAAATTGGTTTAACAAATTTGAATTTGTCGGGGAGATTGAAACTGACAGCGGAAAACACAAAGCGCCCCTTGTCAAAGGGGAGAGGGCCACGAAGTGGCGAGGGGATTCTTGTTGTTGCATAATGAATCCCTCCACCGCTGTCGCGGTCCCCCTCCCTTTAACAAGGGAGGCTATTCGATAAGCTCCCAATTTGTATAAAAAACAATCAATCAACAATAACTTTAATGATTTCGCCCACATAAATTCTGTGGAAATCGTTTTCTTTATAGTTATTCATAATGCTATCATCAATAAACCCATCGGGTTTCATATCCTGATAAGCAAGTTTTTTCATATAAACAGTAATCTTTGCTTCTTTGAAACCGGTTGATTCACCAATATTTACAGGTGTTAATCCTGTTGCTTCCATCTTGTCAATGTCACGACCGGAACGGCTTCCACAAATACCGAGCTCTTTTTTATATTCACCACCGAAGAATGAAAGAGTGAAATAATCGTTGTTTTCAATGAATTGATAAGTGTATCTCTGTGGTCTCACAAAAAGAAAAGCAACATCTTTGTTCCAAAGCTCACCAATGCCACCCCAAGAAACAGTCATTGTGTTGAAACGGTCATCTTTACCCGCTGTGAGAAGCGCCCAATCTTCACTGAGCATTTTAACAAAATTACCATCTAATTCTCTGATAGAAATTTCTCTTGACATAAAATCAAATCCAATCATAATTTTTTATTGTATTTAATTATACACGCAATGCGAGTGAAATACAACCCAACACATTTAATTAAAAGTGTATAGTTAAAACTTATCTATGCACAAATTGTCGAAAACCCTTGTTAAACTTAACAAAAATTTACATAAAAATTTGTATAGTTATTTTTATTCTACATCTTCACAAAATCAAAAAACTGTGCTAATATATCAAGGCTAATTCCTGCCGTGTAAAGAAACGGTATTTTGTTTTGAGGGTGTAGAAATGAATTTCAGCGAAAGATTAAAGTATTTAAGATGCGCAAAAATCCCAACAATCACACAAAAAGACCTGGCAAATGCTTTGGGCATAACACAGAGAAAAGTTTCTTTTATGGAAACAGGCACAACAGAGCCATCACTTAGTGATATTAAGGCTTTGTGCAACTATTTTAATGTGTCTGCTGACTATTTATTAGGTTTGCCAAAAAATATGAATTATCCGGAGTAATCTAATGACAAAAAAACAACGAGCACAATTGCTTGTAGAGGGACTTAAAAAAGAATATCCTGATGCGATTTGTTCACTGACAGCAGATAATCCCTTTGAATTGCTTGTGGCAACTCGTCTTTCAGCACAATGCACGGATGCGAGGGTTAATTTAGTAACCCCCGCACTTTTTGCTAGATATAAAACACTTGATGATTATGTTAATGCTGATGTGAAAGACATTGAAGATATTATTCATTCTTGTGGATTTTATCACGGAAAAGCCCGTGATATTATCGAAATGGCAAGGGGAGTAAGGGATAGATTTAATGGCATCGTCCCCGATAATATTGAAGATTTAACATCTTTGCAGGGTGTTGGTCGAAAAACTGCAAATTTAATTGTGGGTGATGTTTATGGCAAACCCGCAGTTGTGGCAGATACTCATTTAATTAGACTCACCAACAGAATGGGGCTTGTTGAAACAAAAGACCCTAAAAAAGTGGAGTTGGAACTCAAAAAAATTCTTCCACCTGAAGAGAGCAATGATTTCTGTCACCGTGCAGTGCTACACGGCAGAGCAGTTTGCACCGCCCGAAAAGCTGATTGCGAAAACTGTGCAGTAAACGATGTCTGCAAAAAGATAATTAAGTAAAATTACGGGTAAGCTTTTTACCCGTTTTTATATATTGTCTTGTATTTTAGCAACAATATGTGCTATACTATTTACATATTATGGAAAAGAGGTAATACTATGGACCCAATCAATGTTGATTTTGGTGGCAAAAAGGAAAGAGTGGCAAGCGTTGAGCCAAAGGGTAGCACACTTAAAAGAGTGATTATCAGTCTTTTGATTACTTTGATTTTAGGTGCAGGTGCTTATTATTTAATGCTTCCGGCTATCAATGTTAAAGCGTTTGAATTCTATCTTTATTTAGCAGTTGTAATTTTTATTTATATCGGCGTATTCGGTGTAGTTTCAAAAGCATATTTTAGACCAGAATATATGGAATATGCAAAAAATAAGGTTAAAATTCCAATTGCCTTGATTTTAGTGATTGCAATAGTTGTTGGTATCGGTTATCTTACAGGTATTGAGTTCTTCCGTGCAAAAGATTATGCTGAACTTATTGAAGTTAAAGAAGGTAACTTTGCGGAAGATATTGCAGAAATTGATTTTTCATCCGTGCCTCGTCTTGACAAAGATTCATCAAATATGATTGCAACCCGTGCACTTGGTGAACTTTCAGACTATGTTTCACAGTTTGTAGTTAATTCATATTATTCAACACAGATTAACTATAAAGGAACACCTGTTCGTGTTCAGTCACTTGATTATGGTGATGTTTTCAAATGGCTTAAGAATACAAAAGAGGGTATCCCTGCATACATTATCGTTGATATGACAACACAAAAAGCAGAAACTGTTCGTCTCGAAGAAGGTATGAAATATTCACCTGCAGAGCATTTTAATGAATATCTCATCCGTCATGTCCGTTTCAAATATCCATCACTTATGTTGGGCGAGCCATCATTTGAAATTGACGAAACAGGCAGACCATTCTGGATTGTACCAGTGCTTGATAAAACAATCGGTCTCTTTGGTGGTACAGATGTAATCGGTGCAGTTGTGGTTGATTCAATCAATGGTGACACAACTCTTATTTCAACAAGTCTTGACGGAACAACTTCTCTTCCAACTGATAAATTTGTCAACGATAAAGAATTTCAATGGATTGATAGAGTTTATTCTTCAACAATCGTGAATCAGCAGTATAATTACTATGGTAAATATAACAATGGTTTCTGGAACTCAATCATTGGTCAAGAAAATGTTAAAATCACAAGTCAGGGCTATAACTATTTAGCACTCAATGATGACGTTTATATGTACACAGGTGTTACATCAATAAGCTCTGACCAATCAATTATCGGTTTCGTGCTTATTAACCAAAGAACAAAAGAAGCAAAATATTATCAGGTTTCAGGCGCTCTTGAAGATACAGCACAGACATCTGCACAGGGTAAGGTTCAGCAATATGGTTACCGTGCAACATTCCCAATTCTTCTCAATGTGAGTGGTGAGCCAACATACTTTATGGCTCTTAAAGACTCAAGTGAACTTGTTAAGATGTATGCAATGGTTAATGTTAAGCAGTCAACAGTTGTTGGTGTTGGCACAAGCCTTGCAGAATGTACAGAAAACTATGCAGCTGAGCTTAACAAGAATGGTGTTAATGTAGATGTTGATGTTGACTCAATGGGTGAAGACACAACACCTGATGCACCAAAGGTTGAAACAGTTGATGTTACAGGCACAGTGGAAGAAATTAGAAGCGTCATTACAGGTGGCGAAACATATTTCTATATTAAACTTGCAAATAACACATCATATTACAAAGTTGCTGTGAAAGATGCAGAACAAATTGTAATTCTCAATGTGGGCGACACAATCACATTTGTTGTAGATAAAAATGCAACAGGCGATATTATTGCAGTAAATTCAGTAAAATAACACATACGGCGGGGTTCATCCCCGCCATTTTTATGTATAAAACAAAATTGAATTTGTCGTGGAGATTGAAACTGACAGCGGAAAACACAAAGCGCCCCTTGTCAAAGGGAAGAGGGCCACGAAGTGGCGAGGGGATTCTTGTTGTTGCATAATGAATCCCTCCAC
>CALBNX010000060.1 GCA_937896885.1 uncultured Clostridia bacterium | reverse complement strand
AAGAAAAGAGAAGAAAGTCATCAGTTTCATCTGCCATGGCAGCTATTGAATGGGATAACACAAAGTTGAATATTATAGATGCTCCAGGTCTTTTTGACTTTGAAAACGGTGCAACAGAAGCAGTTCGTGCAGCAGAAGCAGTTCTTATCGTAACAAGTGCTGGCTCAGGCGTTGATGTTGGTACAGAAAAGGCTTTCAAAGCTGCCGAAAGACGTGGTCTTGCAAAATTCTTTGCTATTACAAAAACTGATTCAGACCACAGAAGCTTCTACAAAACATTTGAAGCTCTCAAAGAGGTTTATGGTAACAAACTTTGCCCAACAATTATTCCTTATATGGAAGGCAATCTCACAAAGGCGTATGTTAACCTTATGACAGGCAAGGCTTATGCTTATGACGATTGCAAAGCAACTGAAGTTCCAATGCCAAATGACCCTGTTATCGAAGAAATGACATCAGCATTTATGGAAGCTGTTGCTACAACTGACGACGCTCTTATGGAAAAATTCTTTGAAGGTGAAGCATTCACACAAGAAGAAATTCTCAAAGGTCTTTGCCTTGGTATTTTTGACGGTTCAATTTATCCTGTTTATGCAGTTGCAGGTCTTACAGGTGCAGGCGTTGACCAACTTCTTTATGGTCTTGCATGGTCAGTTCCTGGTGCATTCGGTTATGCAGGTGAAACAGCAAAAACTGAAAGTGGTGAAGAAGCAATTCTTCCTTGCGATATCAACGGACCACTTGCAGCAATCTGCTTTAAAACAGTTGCTGACCCATTCGTTGGTAAAATGTCATTCTTCAAGGTAGTTTCTGGTAAGCTTGCCCCTGATACACAAGCTTATAATGTTCGCACAGGCGAAACAGAAAAAATGGGTAAAATTGTTACTGTTAAGGGTGGCAAGCAAGAAGATGCAAACGAAATCATCGCAGGTGATATTGGCGTTGTTACAAAACTTGCTAACGTTAAAACCGGTGATACTCTTTGCGATGCTAAAAATATCGTAATTCTCGATGGTGTTGATTGTCCTAACCCATGCCTTTCAATGGCTGTTAATGTTCGCAAGAAGGGCGAAGAAGAAAAAGTTGCACAGGGACTTTTCAGACTTATGGAAGAAGACCCATCAATCTCATTCGTTATCAATAAAGAAACAAAAGAACAGGTGCTTTCAGGTCTTGGCGAACAGCATCTCGATGTTATCGTTTCAAAACTTAAGAATAAATTCGGTGTTGAAGTTGATTTGAGTGTTCCTAAAGTTGCATACAGAGAAACAATCAGAAAATCAGCAGAAGCACAGGGTAAACATAAAAAGCAATCTGGCGGTCACGGTCAGTTCGGTGATGTACATATCCGTTTCGAGCCATGCGACAGTGATGACCTTGTATTCGAAGAAGAAGTTTTCGGTGGCGCAGTTCCAAAGAACTTCTTCCCTGCAGTTGAAAAAGGTCTTCGCGATTGTGTTCTTAAAGGTGTTCTTGCAGGCTACCCAATGGTAGGCGTTAAGGCAACTCTTTATGATGGTTCTTACCATCCAGTTGACTCATCAGAAATGGCATTCAAGATGGCTGCTTCACTTGCATATAAAGCAGGTATTCCAAAGGCTGACCCAACAATTCTTGAACCAGTTGGTACTCTTGTTGCTCGTATGCCTGATGATAACCTTGGTGATATTATGGGTGACATCACAAAACGTCGTGGTAGAGTTCTTGGTATGGGTCCAGCAGATGAACCAAAGATGCAGGAACTCACAGCAGAAGTTCCAATGGCTGAAATGGGCGACTTCACAACAGTTCTCCGTTCAGTAACAGCAGGTCGTGGCTCATTCTCATTCGAGTTCACTCGTTATGAACAAGCACCACAGAATGTTGTTGAAAAAGTTATTGCAGAAGCAAAAGTTGACGAAGAATAAGATACAAAAAAGACGGTCTTTCGACCGTCTTTTTTAATGCAGAATTGCAGGGGCGATTCACGGTGCGGGTGTCCAGTAGACACCTCTGCGAAGCAGAAGCACCGACCGAGTCGACAGGCGAGTCTATCGCCCGTTTTTATTACCTAACTTTTTATATTGAGTTAGGACCAATAATTCTATATCTTCCTGATTTTACTAATTTTATACTATTGTAGTCATTCTCATCTTCAAATTTAAATTGCCAAATATTATACACATCACTACTTCTATCTCTATCAAAAAACAAAAGATTAACATCTTTAGAAGTCTGTTGTTTCCATTGTCTATAAGGATAATATAATTGTCTTATTATCGTATTTGTAACATCACTATTTTTTGCCTCAATTAAAACAATTTTATTTCTTCCTTCATATCCAGCATCTACTTCTGTTTGCACACTTTCTACAGACAGTTCCTGTTTTCCTACATTAAATGTGAAACTTGGTGTATATTTTCGACCTCTTATCGTAAGCAATAGTGAATCGTCTTCCATAAATGTTCTAACCAAACTTGAAGCGTATGCTAAATCTAAATGTTGCATTTCTGAATCACCTATCATTGATGACTCCAATTTAAAATCCAACTTTGATTTATAATCTTCAATTTCGGTTGTTATTTTCGGAATATCGACATAGCCTTCCCCTTTCACTATGTAATAACTGCCGTTTTTCTTTGGAAGCAAAAACAAATCGTTTTCCCTGAATATTTCAGGTCTAGATTCTCTTGTGTCTTGCTTGCACAAAATTCGAACCTCTTTTTGAACGGTTGACCTAAAATCCTGACATGAGGTTTTAATTTGTGATGCTGTAATTTCGAATGGACACCTTGAAAAATCGTGTTCAAGTATATTGTAATCACTAAAAATTTTCTTCCAAGATTCATTACTTGCCATATTAATATCTCCTTAAAAATTTGAAATAAGTAATTCTTTAATTTTCCCTCTTGCTTCTGCATTGCAGTTTATCATTCGATTTGCTTCGACTCTTTGAATGTTGTATGCAGAATAAATTTCGTGAAAAAATTTGTCTTCTAAATTTATGTTTTGAGGGTCAGAATTACTGACTAAAATCTTCGCTCCCTTTTTATGTATGCTATCAACAAAATTAGAAAGTTCAATCTGCTTTTCATCATCAAAAACAGTTTCTGTATATGATGTAAAACTTGCAGTATGAGTAAGCGGTCTGTATGGCGGGTCAAAGTATACAAATGTTTTCTCATCAATGAAATTTATTGACTCTTTATAATCCGCACATACAATAGTAACCTTATGCAGTTTTTTCGAAACTTCACGAAGATTCTTTTCATCACAAATCAAAGGATTTTTGTATGAGCCCATTGGAACATTGAACAATCCTTTTCTATTGACTCTATACAATCCATTAAAACAAGTTTTATTCAAAAAAATCATTATTGCTGATTTTTCAATACTATCATTTGCTTCTTCGTCAATTTTCAGAGCGTTGAATCGTTCGCGTTTTTTTAAATAGTATTCTTTACGTTTGTCTAAATCCAAAGGTATAAATTCTTCCTGAAATTTATACAGCATTTCAATCAATGCATCTACATCGTCACGGACAACACAATATGTATTTATCAGTTCTTTATTTATATCACTGACATAGATTTCTTCCAAATCATATTTGCTAATTATGTCAAACAGAACTGCGCCACCACCGACAAAGGGTTCTGCATATTTTGTAATATTACCGTCTGAAAAAGGATAGAATTTTTCAATTTCTTTAAGAAGCTGACCTTTGCCACCTGCCCATTTCAATAAGGGCTTAACTGTGTTTTCATTATTATGGATATATCGAAGGCTTCTTGCATCTTCGGGCTTTTTCGCATCAATAGGAATAATCCACATATTGCCAAGCATAGCAACATTAGTAATACGATTTTCCTTGCAAAGAGTAAGGACTCGTCTATGTGATATATTCCATTTTATAGCAGCTTCATTTGCTGTCATATACGCTAACAAAACAACCACTTCCTTAATGATAATATTATATTCCATACTTGGAATAAAAGCAATACTATTTTCTTTGAAGCATAAAAATGACGGAGAAAATTCCTCCGTCGTTTTATTTATTCAACATTTTCTGTTACGTCGTTTTGCTCAGTTGTAGTTGTTGTAGTTGATTCTATAACAACAATTGATTCTGGCTCGGCTGTTGTAGTAGTGGTGGTTGTAGTTGTAGTAGTTTTTGTAGGTCTAGTATTGCTTGAACCACCATTATTTGTGTTTTTTCTTGTAGTTGTTGTGGCTGATGAAGAAGTTTCTTCAGTCAAACTTTCTATTTCTTCTATATCAGTTTCTTCCGTTGTGGTTTCAGTTGTTGTGGTGGTCGTTGTAAGCACTGGTGTTGGTCCAACCTTTTTATATTCAGTTTCATTTCCGCAACCGGCTACTGTAAGAATTATTAAAGTTATAAGGACAATTGCTATAAATCTTTTCATTTTTTATAACTCCTTTACATCTGGTCTATATTGCCATAAACCTGCACAATTTCAAGTTTATCACTTTTAAGAATATCTTTTGGTGTTACTGTGCCACCACCAGTTGAATCCAGGTCGATACCAAATTGATTATATGCATACCATACAAGGTGGGCACAATGTGTTTGAGTTAATGTTTCTTCGTTGCCGAACATTCCCGCAAAGAGAGAATATTCAAGCCCTACCAAATTGTTTTGAGCATAATCTGCAACCTTTTGTCTTGTTGCTCTATCCATATCTTTTACTCTGAGAACTGCAACAAGTGGAAATTGATTCCATTCATTTATGCTACCAAAAGCCGATTGCTCACCCATCATAACCGCTTGAACAGTTGTGCCGTTATAAGCATCTGTAACAATAGCAGCATGTCCATGACGCCAACCGAAGCTATGAATGCTGAGTGTTATGATTATATCACCATTCTGTAAATCTGCAAATTTGGGATTTTCTATTCTGTTGCCGTTCTCATCAGTAATATATTCGTGATATGCAAGAATGCCGTCACGGGCACATTCAAAATCTTTGTTTTGCATATAGTAATCATAATATTTCTGAATTTCTGAATAATTTCTGACTCTTAAAAGTGTATTAACCGCTGATTTACCCAAACCCGTCTGCGAAAAAACAGTTTGATATTCTTCGTCTGTTAATCCCCTGCTATTCTGCATTTTCTGGGTTATGGCATCCCATTCAGCCTTGTTGACTGCAACAGGCTCACGATAAGCCGACCAGTCTGCAATCCAACTCAAAACAAGGTTAGATGCAAGAAAAATTATTGCAATAACCAGAACTTTTGATATGAATTTTTGAAGTCTTGATTTTCTTCTTGTCATATCTATTCACCCAAAAAAATATATTCTATGTGGATTTTACCATATATTTCATATTATTGCAAATAGTGGAATTGATTATACAACGAATTAGGTTGTTTTTATGGGGAAAAATAGTTAAAAAGGAGTGGTTTATATGTCAACAAGTGACAAAGAATATAGTAAAATGGCTGAAAAAGCATCTCCCAATTCACCGAAAATCAAAAATTGCATCAAAGCATTTATTTTTGGTGGTGCGATATGCACTTTCGGTCAATTTCTCAACTTTGGTTTTGAGAAAATGGGTTTTTCAGAAGACTATGTAAAAGCGTTAACTCCATCAGTTCTTATAATTATCACGGCAATTCTTACAGGTGTTGGCGTTTTTGATAAAATTGCCAAGCACGCTGGTGCAGGAACAATTGTTCCAATCACAGGATTTGCAAATTCTGTTGTTTCTCCCGCTATGGAATTCAAATCAGAAGGTCTTATAATGGGCACAGGTGCTAACATCTTCAAAATTGCAGGACCTGTTATTGCATACAGTATTTTCGCAGGTGTTATCTACGGGTTAATTGCTTATATTTTAAAATTATATTAAACAAATAAGACCTACTCGTGCGAGTAGGTCTATAATTTTAGTTACCAAATGGGAATGGGAATGTCTGCATTTCAACTTCTTCTTGTGGCTCACTGACACTTGAATCTTCAACCAGTTTCACTTGAACATCAAATATTGAAGTTTTATAATTTGCATCTATATGGCATATTTTAAGAGTTAAAACATCACCGACTTTGCCGTTTTCAATAAGTTCTAAAATAACATTATAATCATCAAGGTCTTTGCCATTGACGGCGATAATCATATCACCTTCAACTACACCCTTATTCTCAAGGTCACTGCCAATCATTATTGTATCAATAATAATTGAGCCTGATGGCAAATCGTTTGTTTTAACAATTATTGAATGTACCTGACTCTCTGTATTTGGCATAAACTTGATGCCCAATGCAGGTCTGTTTGTAACTCTTCCGTTTTTAATAAGTTGGTCAACAATTTCTTTAACTGTTGTTGATGGGACTGCAAAGCCCATACCTTCAAAATCTGTTGATGCAATCTTCGATGAGTTAATTCCCACAATCTGACCGTGACCATTCACAAGCGCACCACCAGAGTTGCCTGGGTTAATTGCTGCAGTGTGCTGAATGCAAGCAACTTCATAACCAACAGGACTATCAACAGGACGACCGATTGCAGAAACCATTCCGTTTGTAAATGAGCCAAAGAACTGAATACCACCTGGGTTACCGATTGCATAAATCGCATCACCAACCTCAAGAGTGTCAGAATCTGCAAACTCTGCCGCTTTAAGACTTGTATTTGCTACATAAACTAATCCAATATCTGTTTTTGAATCCATACCAACCAATTTTGCGTCATATTGTGAACCATCGGCAGTCTGAACAACAATTTTAGCGTTAGCCACATCAATAACATGAGCACAAGTGATAATATATGTGCCTGTTTTGTCGCCATTAAGACCTAACACAACGCCTGAGCCTTCTGATGACACCTGTTGTCTGTTTCCTGAATACACGATAATTCCCACAGAACTTTCGTGTATTTTTTGATAGATTGCTTTTGCAGACATTGAATCACCATCAGAGATATATCCATCATTCTCTGGTGTTTCAACTAAATCCATCTGTGTTTTATCACCGTCAGGAGTCACTTCTGTTTTGAATCCATCTATAAAAAATGATGCTAAAAACACAATAACCGCTATAAGGAAAGATAGACAAAGAATTACGGCTGCAATAATCACACCTTTTTTCTTGCCCCTTGACGGGTTCTTTTCTGCCTCAGGTCTGTTATATGTCGCATAACTTCCATAAGGCATATATTGATTTGAGTTGCCATAATTGCCATAAGTTCTCTGAACATAAGGCTCTGTTTTAGGCTCACTCACTTTTTCAGGCTCAACAACGGGATTTTCTGTTGTTTCGTTAATATCCTTTTCAAAATTTTCGTTCATATTAAAACCTCCGTGGAGATGTGTTATTTTTTAGGTTTAGAAAGCAAGACCGTGAATCTTGTATATTCGTTTTCAACGCTTTCAGCAAAGATTTTGCCACCATGCATTTCAACAATTGTCTTGCAAAGATAAAGACCCAGCCCCGCGCTCTTTACATCATAGCTTCGGGATTTGTCCACCTTATAAAAGCGTTCAAAGATTTTGCCCAATTCTTCTGGTGAGACGCCTTCGCCCGTATTCTGAATCGAAACACAAATCTTTCCATCTTTATTTTCACCTGCAAACACCGAAATTACACCCTCATTTTGGGTGAATTTCACGGCATTGTCAACAAGATTAAAAATTACCTGATGCAACATATCACGGTCTGCATTGACTATTGTTGTTTTAAGATTTTCAAAACCCTCAACGCTGATATTTTTCTTTTCTATTTCTTGTTCAAAAGAGAGCATTGAGTCAATCAGAAGTGATGAAATATCAAATTCTGATAACTTTAATTCAAGCTCACCCGCTTCAATTTTTGAAAGATTAAGCATTGATGTAACAAGTCTTGAAAGACGCTTGACTTCATCTGAAACTCTCGTCAAATATTCATCGTGTTTATCTTTGGGAATTGTTCCGTCAAGCATTCCGTCAATAAAGCCACCGATAGTTGTCATTGGAGTTTTTAGCTCGTGTGAAACATTTGCAACAAAGCTTCTTCTTGACGATTCAAGAACTGACAGCGCCGACGCCATTCGGTTAAACGAAGTACAAAGTTCTGCAAGTTCGTCCGAACCTCGAACAGACACTCGTCTGCTAAAATCTCCTTGCGCATAAGCCTTTGTTGCTTTTGACATTTGTCTCAAAGGATTTGTAAGTCTTGCTGTTAATGCATAGGCAACTAAAAATGAAAGTGAAACCGCAAAAACCGCTGATGACAGATACATTTTCATAATGCTACCCGCATATTGTGCGAAGCTGTTTTTAACAGGGTCACAAGCAAAAACTGCCCCAATTACCATTCCGTTAACCTTAATAGGTGCACCTGCCATAAATGTTGGTTCACTATAAAGGCCATCAACCTTTTCATCACTAAAATAAACCTTTTCTGAAACTGTTGCCATTATTTCTTTGGGAATTACATATCCCTTATGAATAACACAATCATTGTCGTTTTCAAAATTTGTATATTTGAATTCTTCTTTACAAAGTACAACTCTGCCCTGCATATTGCACATTATCACATCAGCATCAATAGCATCAGAAATAACACTGAGGTTGTTACCTATGAGAAGCATTGCGCTATTAAACTCGTTTTCTGTTCTGCACCCTGACAAAATCGTCTCGCAATAAGCCGCATTCTGCTTAACATTCTCTGTGAGCAAATCTTTTTTCTCGACGGACCAACGGTTTGAAAGAAATACGAGCAAAGCAGATGCAAGCACAATATAACTGACAAGAATCATTGATGTCATAATTGTCAGGTACTTCGCAAACAACGGAAGATGAGTAAAAAACCAGCCAGTTTTTCTATAAATATTTTTTATAAAATTCTTACTTTTTTCCATGTGTCTCAAATTTATATCCCACAGACCAAATCGTTCTCAATTCCCACTCATCAGATACACCTTTGAGCTTGTCACGAAGTCTTTTAATATGGACATCAACTGTACGGCTGTCACCGTAATAATCAAATCCCCAAACATCATCAAGCAACTGGTCACGAGTGAAAACTCTGTCAGGATTGCTTGCAAGATGATAAATAAGTTCTAATTCTTTTGGTGGAGTGTCAACTGAAACCCCATCAACCTTCATATCATAATTTGAAAGATTGATAACAAGTTTATCATAGCGAACTTCTTTCATATCGCTACCCTTTGTAGCCGATGTGCGACGAAGCACAGCCTTGATTCTAGCAACAATTTCTTTTGTGTCAAAGGGCTTTGTAACATAGTCATCTGCACCTAATTCAAGACCTAAAACCTTATCGAAGGTTTCGTCTTTTGCAGTAAGCATAATAATAGGTTTTTCACTGGTCTTTCTGATTTCACGGCAAACCTGCCAACCATCAAGTTGTGGGAGCATAATGTCAAGAAGCACTAAATCAGGGCTTTCTGTGTTAAAAGTGTTTACCGCATCAACACCATTGTGCTCCATTACAACTACATAACCTTCTTTTTCAAGGTACATTCTCAACAAATCACAAATATTTTTGTCATCATCAACAATGAGTATCTTTTCTTTTTGCATAGTGACATCCTCCTTTTTTATCCTTTATAGGAAAATAATACAACATATTTTTTAACAATTTGAAAACAAATTTTTGTAAATTTATAAATTATTTGTGGTATTTGCCGTTATTACTGATTGAAAACGCTCTGTAAACCTGTTCTGTGAGCATTATTCTTGCAAGTTTATGTGGAAAAGTCATTTTTGACATTGAGAATTTAAAGTCTGACATTTTCTTAATTTCATCAGAAAGTCCAAATGAACTGCCAATAATAAATGTAACTGTGCTTTTGCCACTCAAAGCAATATCTTCAAGTTTCTGCGACAACTCTTCTGATGAAAGTTGTTTACCCTCAATACACATTGAAAACACATAAGAGCCTTTGGGAAGTTTTGAGAGTATCATCTGCATTTCTTTATTGAGAGCGTTGTCAATTTCAGATTGCGATGGATTATCAGAAAGTTTAACTGGTTCAAGCTCTGTGACCATCACTTTACAATATGCTGAAAGTCGTTTTTCATATTCTGCTGAATATTCTTTCATATATTTTTCTTTAAGTTTGCCCAACACAATAAAATTTATGTTCATCATAAAATCATCGCCTTTTCATCCCAAATAGGCTTTGCCACACGAATATAATAATCTTCGCCCTCAACGGCACCTGCCATAGTGAGTGCTGAAACACTTGTCTGATAAGCCAGTTGTGGAATATTGTTTTCTCGGCTTAAATGCCCCAAGAAAAATCTTGTTGTGCCACTCTCAATGAGTTTCACCAAAGTTTCTGCACAAGTATCGTTAGAAAGATGCCCTTTTGCACCTAAAATTCGCCTTTTGAGAATATACGGGTATCCACCACATTGAAGCATATTCACATCGTGATTTGATTCGAGCATTACAAGGTCAGAACCCTTGAGATTTTCAAGTACTGTATCAGTCATTATGCCTAAATCAGTTGCAATTGATATTTTTCTACCGTTTGCTAATTCGATAGTATATCCACAACTTTCACTTGCATCGTGTGATGTGGCGAATGGTTTTATGAGCATACAACCAACATCAACACCGTCAGATGTGATTATCTTGCAATCTTCCGCATTATCAAGTGCATCTGTTTTAACAAGTGCTTCGTATGTACCCGCCGTCATATGAAGTCGCGCTTTGTGTTTTTTTGTGAACACTTTTATTCCTTTGATATGGTCAGAATGCTCGTGAGTTATAAATATGTCACGGATTGAGTCAGCATCAACACCAATATTAAAAAGCGCTTGTTCAGTTTGTTTTGCGCTGACACCAACATCAACCAGAATACTGCTTTCTCCCCCACCGATATAAATACTGTTACCGCTGGAAGAAGAAAACAAGGGACAAAACTTTGCCATTTTATTTCTCCTAATAAATTATATCAAAAAGGGACGGTTAAGACCGTCCCTTTCAATGTTTTAGCCTACGCTCAATACGGTTTTTTCGTCATCAGGACTGTTTCTTAATTCGATATCCGCACCTAAGCTACGTAATTTTTCAATTATATTATCATATCCACGTTGAATATGATGAATTTCTTCAATTTCAGTTGTGCCACTTGCCACAAGTCCTGCAATAACCATTGCAGCACCTGCTCGAAGGTCGTCTGCTTTAACTGGTGCACCCTTTAATGGGTCAACACCTTCAATGAATGCTGATTTACCGTCAACAGTAATTTTTGCACCCATTCGAAGCAACTGGTCAACATATCTGAAACGGTTATCCCACACGCTTTCAGAAACCATACTGTTACCACGAGCTATTGATAAAAGAACCGCAAACTGTGGTTGCATATCTGTTGGGAAGCCAGGATGTGGCATCGTTTTAACGCTACAATGATTTGGACGACAGTCAGAATAAATTCTAATTGAATCATCATATTCTTCAACTACCACACCACATTCAAGAAGCTTTGCAGTAATTGACTCCAAGTGCTTAGGAATAACATTCTTAATAAGCACATCGCCTTGAGTGGCAGCAGCAGCTACCATATATGTTCCTGCTTCAATCTGGTCAGGAATAATTGCATATTCACACCCGTGAAGCTTGTCCACACCACGAATTTTAATAACATCAGTACCAGCGCCACGAACGTCTGCACCCATTGAGTTCAAGAAGTTAGCAAGGTCAACGATATGTGGCTCTTTTGCCGCATTTTCAATAATTGTAAGTCCCTTTGCCTTAACTGCTGCAAGCATAAGGTTAACTGTTGCGCCAACTGTTACCACATCGAAATAAACTGATGTACCAAGCAAAGTTTCTGCTTTAACATCAACCATTGCGTTTTCTTCCATAGTTACTTTTGAGCCCAAAGCTTCAAAACCCTTAATATGTTGGTCAATTGGACGAACACCAAAGCAACATCCGCCAGGCATTGCAACCTTTGCATGATTGAATCGGCCGAGCAAAGCACCGATAAAGTAATATGAAGCACGCATAAGTTTTGACAAGTCATGACCTACAACATTTGTACGAACATGAGTTGTGTCAATCTCTAATGTGTTCTTATTTATCATTTTAATTTCTGCACCCAGAGAACGCAAAATCTTAATCATTGCAGAAACATCACTGATATTAGGGATATTTTCAATTCTGCAAACGCCCTCTGCGAGAATGGTCGCCGGAATTATCGCAACGA
>CALBNX010000059.1 GCA_937896885.1 uncultured Clostridia bacterium | reverse complement strand
TTGTGTCGGCATTACCTATTTTCCCGGGCCGCTTCCAGCCAAGTATCTTCGGCGCAAATGAGCTTAACTACTGTGTTCGGGATGGGAACAGGTGGACCCTCATCGCAATCAACACCGACTCACGAAACCTTGTATCTCGTGAATGCAAGAGATATTCTATCACTATGATTTGCAAAATGCAAGTGTTTTTTTCATTTTTTTTAATATTTTTTTAACTTTTTGCAAAATTCACAAAACTCATTATATAATCTCCATTTTCACAGTTAAAATATACAACAAAAACAAAAAGAACGACGATATTCGCCGTTCCTTTTTAAATTAAAACGCCTTTGAAACATCAACTGCAACACTCTCATAGCCTTGATTAGGGTCAACAACAACATAAACTGCCGTTGTATTGTTTATAAACGCAAGGTTTGAGTGCTTTGAATAGTTTTTATCTTCATAAGCCGAATAGTCACCTGTTGCCAGATTAAAAATATGAATCTGATAGTCCATCATATTCTTAACCGTGCCAAGCATTACAAGATATTTACCATCAGGACTAATTTCAACCATTTCAGCACTTATTCTATAACCTGCAACAAGTTTTTCTTCACCTGTCAACAAATCATAGAGCATTCCGGTTTCTTTGTTGAAAATATAATGGTCTGTGAGCAAATAATCACTACTCATTGAGCCAGGATAATTTCTGATAACCTTTTCTTCTCCATTTGTCAAACGCACAACATCAAAAGTAACACCGTTTTTTCTCATAAAGATGATGTCGTTGCCATCCATCAACAAGAATTTACCATAAACATCACTGATAAGCAAATCTTCTTTTGCTCCGTTTTTAACAAAAATATCTTGTTTGCCGCTATTGAGCTCATATTTTCTTCCAGAGATAAATGGAATCTGACCTGATGTTGAGTTGTAGCCGTCACTTGTGAGCATACAGAAATCTGCAACACCTGCGCCACTCATACTGATTGTACGGTTAGTAATTTTTAAAAAACGCTCAGTTTTGCCCGTGTTTAAATCGAGAACAAAGCTTTCTGTCCAGAGAATATCCTTCTGAGTAAGAGCATTCTTACTTTCTGTTGCCAAAAGCAATGCTTTGCCTTCTTGCTCATATCCTTTTGGAAGATTAACAAGCTTGAACACCAACATTTTATAGAAATAAACTTCTTGATTCTGGTCCGCTTTGAAAAGTCCCATACCAAAAATCCTGTCACCAAGCTTAATATAATCAATTGATACTGGAATATCTTCATTGCCCATATTAACCGATGTTTTTACTGTTGCATTGGACTTTACTGCAGTCATTTTATCATTTGTATATTGATAATACTGAAGTGTATAGTCCGATTCTGAAAAACCAAAGAAAACATCAGGAATATCTGATTGAACAATATTCTGTTTGACTGCTCCACGAGAAATCTGAACATCACTTAATTTTTCACCCGTGCCAACTGTTGTTGACTCTGGTGTATCAACATTCAAATCTTCTCTTGCGAAGAAATTAAAACCAACAACAAGTGCAATCATAAGAACAGCAAAAACTGCAACACCCATTGTTATAAAATCTTTTTTATTGAGCTTTTCTCGCTCTTTTTTCTCTTTTGGTGCTTTTGGCACTTTTTCTTTTTTGGGTTTTGGCTGTTTAGGTTCTTTGATTTTCTTTTCTTTTTGTGGTTTAGGCTCTTTTGCCTTTTTCTCTTTATCTTGCTTTGGTTCTTTAACCTTTTTTACTTTTTCTTTTTTTGGTTTATCTTCAGAAACTTTTTTAACACTCTTTATTGTTGGAAGCACAACTTCTTCTGTTCTGCGCATTTCTGGTGTTACTTCTCGGGCGATGATTTCGTCTTGTTTTATAGTTTCTGTTTTTTCTTCTTTTGCGAAAAGAGATTTTTTAGGTTCTTTCACCTTTTTTTCTTTAGGTGGTTTAGGCTCTTTTACCTTTTTCTCTTTCTTTTCTTTCTTCTCTTTAGGTGGCTTTGGCTCTTTAATCTTTTTTTCTTTAGGAGCCTTCACCTTTTTCTCTTTTGGCGCTTTTTCCTTTTTAACCTTTTCTTTTTTAGGCTTTTCTTCCTTTATAAATTCTTCTGTAACAAAGTCTTCTTCGCCAATAGACTGATATTTATTATTGAGAGATTTGTTTTCTTCCAAAATATTACCTCCCGAAACTTGCATATTTATTTTATTATACATTTTTTAGTGCATTTATGCAATATGGAATTTGTAACTGTCTTGTAATAGAGTGATTGTTGATTTTTAGGCTTGCTTGTGCTATTATATAATGTAATAGAAAATTTTATGTATATACATTGGAGCGAACAAAATGAGTCTTGTTAGAGATATTTCACTTTTTCCTTCGGGACAACAAAAAATAGATTGGGTTAAAGCACATATGCCCGTGCTTCGCAGTATAGAAAAGGATTTCATTGAAACAAAGCCTTTCAAAAATTTAAAGGTTGCACTTTCAATTCACCTTGAAGCAAAAACGGCTTATCTTTGCACAGTGCTCGCAGCAGGTGGTGCAGAGATGTATGTTACAGGCTCAAACCCACTTTCAACTCAAGATGATGTTGCGGCAGCACTTGCACACAACGGACTCAATGTGTTTGCTTGGTATAATGCAACAAGTGAAGAATATATGGCACATCTTCGCGAAGTTATCAAGGTCTCACCTGATGTTATTATTGATGACGGTGGCGACCTTGTAAACCTTATCCACAATGAATATCCTGAACTTTTACCTAGAGTTATGGGTGGTTGCGAAGAAACAACAACAGGTATTATCCGTCTTGTTTCAATGCACAGGGACGGTCAGCTTAAATTCCCGATGATTGCAGTTAACAACGCAAAATGTAAATATCTTTTTGACAACCGTTATGGTACAGGTCAATCAGTTTGGGACGGAATTAACCGTACAACCAACCTTATCGTTGCTGGCAAAACTGTTGTAGTTGCAGGTTATGGCTGGTGTGGTAAAGGTGTTGCAATGCGTGCAAAAGGATTAAATGCACAGGTTGTAATCACAGAAATCGACCCAATCAAAGCTATGGAAGCTCGAATGGATGGTTTTGATGTTATGGAAATGACTGAAGCTGCAAAAATCGGTGATTTCTTTGTTACTGTTACAGGTTGTAAAGATGTTATCACTAAAAAAGCGTTTGAGAATATGAAAGACGGTGCAATTTGTTGCAACGCAGGTCACTTCAATGTTGAAATCAATATTCCTGACCTTGAAGAATTAGCAGTAGAAATCAAGCCACAGAGAAATAATATTATGGGTTATACTCTTGCAAATGGTAATACAATCAGTATTATTGCAGAGGGGCGCCTCGTAAACCTTGCCGCAGGTGACGGACACCCTGCTGAAATTATGGATATGAGTTTCTCTATTCAGGCTCTCTGTGCAGAATATATTGTAGGAAATCACGACAAGCTCGAAGTGGGTGTTATTGATGTTCCTGAAGAAATCGACAGAAAGGTAGCGTTGAGAAAGCTTAACAGTTGGGGAACACAAATCGACGTTCTCTCACCTGAACAAGAAAAATATATCAACAGCTGGAATGTATAAAAAATGAGCAATTATTTCAGATATGAAAATCAACCTTGTCCCGTTTGTGAACATAATTTTGGAGTAAATGATGATATTGTTGTTTGCCCTGTTTGTGGCACACCCCACCACCGTGATTGCTACAAGAAAAATGGTGAGTGTGGAAATTTTGAAAAGCATAATGACGGTTTTCGTTGGGCGCCAGAAAACACAAACGAACCCATAAAAGAACAAACAAATGAGCCTGTGAACAACAATGTTCCACCATTTATGGCAGGGCAACCATTTAATTCACAGGACGCTTCTTCAACTGTATTCTTCGGCAACGGCACAAATCCCTTATCACTTTTCCCAAAAGAGATGGAAGACGGAATTTCAACTGACGAAGTTGCAGAGTTTGTAGGGCTTAATGCACCTAAATATGTGCAGAACTTTTTCTATACAAAATCTCATAAAAGAACTTTCAACTGGGGCGCTTTTTTCTTCACTCCATATTGGTTCTTTTATCGCAAGATGTATAAGCTTGGTGCAATCTTCTTGGCAATCACTCTTTTATTGTCTGTAGGATTCAGCTTTATGCCCCCTGTTCAAAAACTTTATAGTGATATGACAGAGTGGACAGAAAAATATGATATAGAAGATTTAGAAAGCTTAACAGACGAGCAAATAGCACAAGCAAATGATGAAAGAAATGCATTTATTCTTGAAAATCCGACTGGCTCTGTGCTTATGATGGCGCAAGCAGGAATTTCACTTGCAATTCAGATTTTTATTGGTTTTAAGGCAAACAAGTGGTATTATGACCACACAATTAAAAATATCAAAAAAATCAAAGCGGAAGAACCTGATGTTCAAAAGCAAAGACTTCTTCTCTTTAAATCAGGTGGCGCGTCAATGGGCGCTGCATTCCTTGCAGTTCTTGCAAATAATATGGTTGTTATGGCAGCAGAAATGCTGATGACATTTATAAAATAATTCATACATCGGGAGATTGGTATTATGAAAATTACAAAGGCGATTATCCCTGCAGCAGGACTTGGCACAAGAGTTTTACCTGCATCAAAAGCTGTTCCAAAAGAAATGCTTAACATTGTTGATAAACCTGCGATTCAGTATCTTGTTGAAGAAGCTGCAAAGTCAGGTATCACAGATGTGCTTATTATCACAAACCGTGGCAAAGGTGTTATTGAAGACCATTTTGACCACGCTTATGAGCTTGAAGACAAATTAAGCAAAAATCCTGATAAAAAAGAGCTTTATGACTCAGTTTTAGAATGCTCACAGCTTTGCAACACATATTTTCTTCGTCAGAAAGAAACTGGTGGACTTGGTCACGCAGTTCTTTGTGCAAAGAATTTTGTAGGCAACGAGCCATTTGCAATTCTTTATGGTGACGATGTTTTCATTTCTGACAAAGAGCCTGTTACAAAACAGCTTATTGATGCTTATGAAAAATATGGCAAAGGCGTTGTTGGTGTTAAAGAAGTGCCAACAAAGGACGTTTCAAAATATTGCTCACTTAAAGTTGAGAAAATCGAAGACAAGGTTTTCAACTGCACAGATATGATTGAAAAACCAAAGCCAGAAGAGATTTTCTCAAACTATTCAATTCTTGGTCGAGTTGTAATGCCACCTGAGATTTTTGATATTCTCGAAAGCACACCAAAGGGTGCTGGCAACGAGCTTCAGCTTACAGACGCTATGAAAACACTTGCACAGACAAAGGGTGTTATCGCTCTTGATTATTATGGCACACGCTATGATATGGGCAACAAGATGGGCATTATGAAAGCAAACTGCGAAGTTGCTCTCAACCACCCAGAAATCAGCGAAGATTTTAAAGCCTACATCAAAGAATTGGCAAAGAATTTATAATCGCATATAAAAGTAAAAGACGGTTCAAATGAACCGTCTTTTTTATTTAGATTCTCTATACTGTGGAACTGCCACATACACTCTGACACCATTGTCGAAAATAAAGTGATTCCCAAATATATCTGTATGATAAATAAAAGGTTTGCCATTAACAAGAGAAATTTCTCCGTCTGGAGTTTTCACATAGTCTGTTGGACAATAATAAAAGAAAGCTGAAAGAAAAATACTTATTATTAAAGCAATCAACACAATTACATTAATAACTTTTACCTTTTTAATTGATTTCATCATAACAACCCCTTATTTTTAATATTTTTTGTAATTCCAATATATCACTCTCAATAAAAATTGTCAACAAAAAACGGTGGAGGAATCCCTCCACCGTCTTCGACGGTCCCCCTCCCTTTAACAAGGGAGGTACGCCCCGCCATACAATATTTTATTTACAAAAATAATTTTTAATTCTTTCAACTGCTTTGATTGTGTTTTCTGTTGAGCCGAATGCTGTGAGTCTGAAATAACCTTCACCGCTTGGACCAAAGCCTTCGCCAGGAGTACCAACAACCTGAATATTCTCAAGAAGTGTATCGAAGAAATCCCAGCTGCTCATTCCGTCTGGAGTTTTGAGCCATACATAAGGTGAATTAACTGCACCATAAACTGTGAATCCGCACTCTTTGAGTCCGTTATAAATAATCTTTGCGTTGTTCTGATAATATGCAATGATTTCACGGATTTGCTTTTTGCCCTCTTCACTATAACAAGCTTCTGCTGCTCTTTGTGTGATATAAGAAACACCGTTGAACTTTGTTGCCTGGCGACGAGCCCAAAGTGCGTTGAGTTCAACACCATCAACTTTAATATCGTGTGGTACTACTGTATAACCACAACGAACACCTGTGAAACCTGCTGTCTTTGAGAAACTTCTGAACTCGATTGCACAAGACTTTGCGCCCTCAATTTCATAGATTGAATGTGGAACATCATCTTCTGTGATAAATGCTTCATAAGCAGAGTCAAAAAGGATTACTGCGCCGTTTTCATTTGCATAATCAACCCATTTTTTGAGTTCGTCCCTTGTTGCCGCCATACCTGTTGGGTTGTTTGGGAAACAAAGATAAATAATGTCAACCTTTTCTTTTGGAAGTTCAGGCAAGAAATTGTTTTCTGCAAGGCAAGGCATATAATAAATATTTGTCCAGCCGTTTTCTGTCTTGTCACCTGAGCGTCCGCTCATAACATTTGTATCAACATAAACAGGATAAACAGGGTCACAAACTGCAACTTTATTATCTGTTGAGAAAATGTCACCAATATTACCACAGTCACTCTTTGCACCGTCTGACACAAAAATTTCGCTATTATCAAGCTCTACGCCATATTTTTTATAGTCGTTATCGTTAATAGCATTCAAAAGCCATTCGTGACCATATTCTGGTGGGTAACCCATAAATGTTTTTTCGTTTGCCATTTCGTCAACTGCTTTGTGCATTGCATCAATACAAGCATCTGCAAGTGGACGAGTAACATCACCGATACCAAGACGGATAATCTGCTTGTCTGGATTAGCCGCAGTATAAGCCTTTACCTTTTTCGCGATGTTTGAGAAAAGGTATGAACTCTGAATTTTTAAAAAGTTCTCATTTATTTTCATAATTGTCCCTCCGACAACATTTTTTACACTTCTATTTCACCTGTGAACACTTTAACTGCATTGCCACTTAAATAAACATTATCATTTTTATGCCATTTAACTGTTAATGTGCCACCTTTAGTGTGAATTTTAATATCTTCGTTTTTTGAACAAATGCCATTCACAACTGATGCGACCGCAACTGCACAAGCACCCGTGCCACAAGCCAAGGTTTCGCCACTGCCACGCTCCCACACACGCATTTTAAGATTATTTTCATCAATAATCTCTACAAATTCGGTGTTTATTCTTTCAGGGAACATTTCGTGGTTTTCAAAAAACGGACCAATTCTTTCTAAATCTAATTTATGTATATTCTTATGAAAAACTATGCAATGTGGGTTGCCCATACTGACACAAGTTATTTCATAATCGTTGTTTTCAATGTTAAGAATTTCGTTTTTTACGATATTATCGCCATATCGTGTGGGAATTTGCCTACCATTCAATACAGGCTTACCCATATTCACTCTGCCACCTGTTGCAAATCCATTTTTATCAAGAATTTCAACAAGTTTTATTCCGCTGAGTGTGTCAATTTTAATAATCGGTTTCTTTTTTATATTATCATATATGTATTTCGCAACACAGCGGATTGCATTGCCACACATTTTAGCGCGAGAGCCGTCTGCATTATAAATATCCATAAAGCAATCGGCAATATATGATGGTTTTATGAGCACGATTCCGTCTGCACCCACGCCGAAGTGCCTGTCACTTAATTTTTTTGACAATCTTTCTGGGTTTTCAACATTTTGCGAGAAACAATCAATATAAATATAGTCATTGCCTGCGCCGTGCATTTTTGTGAATTTCATAAGTAATCCCCCACTGCATTTTTATAAATTTTATGCAGTGGGGTTAGTTTTATGAATTATTCATATAAAGGATATTTTTTGCAAAGTTCTGCAACACCGTTTGTAATATAATCTTTCTTATTCTGGAAATCAGTTGCTGCAAGATAAATAAATTCTGCAATTTTATCCATATCTTCTACGCCCAAGCCCCTTGTTGTAACTGCAGGTGTGCCAAGTCTTACACCACTTGTTACGAATGGTTTTTCAGGGTCGTTTGGAATAGCATTTTTGTTTGCTGTGATATGAACTTCGTCAAGTCTGTGTTCAAGCTCTTTGCCTGTGATACCAACTGAACGAAGGTCAACAAGCATAAGGTGGTTATCTGTGCCACCTGATACCAAATTGATACCACGCTTTGTGAGTCCTTCTGCCAATGCTTTTGCATTATCGATAACTCTTTGCTGATATGCTTTGAAGTCGTCACTTAATGCTTCGCCGAAGCAAACAGCTTTACCAGCGATAATGTGCATTAACGGACCACCCTGTGTGCCTGGGAAGATAGCCTTATTAAACTGCATACCAAATTCTTCGTCTTTGCAAAGAATGATACCACCACGAGGACCACGAAGTGTTTTGTGAGTTGTTGATGTTACAACATCTGCATAAGGTACAGGAGATGGATGAAGACCTGCTGCAACAAGACCTGCAATGTGAGCCATATCAACCATAAAATAAGCGCCGACGCTGTGGGCAATATTTGCAATTCTTTCAAAGTCGATTGTTCTTGGATATGCTGATGCACCTGCTACGATAAGCTTTGGTTTGCACTCTTTTGCTTTCTGTTCAAACGCGTCATAGTCAAGAAAACCGTTTTCGTCAACACCATAAGGCACGAAATTATAGTATTTACCTGACATATTAACAGGTGAACCGTGAGTTAAGTGGCCACCTTCTGCAAGGTTCATACCCATAACTGTGTCGCCCGGATTAATAAGAGCAAAATAAACCGCCATATTTGCCTGAGCGCCTGAGTGTGGCTGAACATTAGCATAATTTGCACCAAAGAGTTTTTTAAGTCTGTCACGAGCAATATCTTCAACAATGTCAACATGCTGACATCCACCGTAATAACGCTTACCTGGATAACCCTCAGCATATTTATTTGTGAGAACACTACCCATTGCTGCCATTACTGCAGGTGAAACAATATTTTCACTTGCAATAAGCTCGAGATTTTCTCTTTGTCTTTTAAGTTCAAGACCCATAGCCTCTGCTACTTCAGGGTCTGTATTATTAATAAAGCCGATAGAATCGATTAAATTTTCAAACATCTTTTTTATTTCCTTTAATTAGTTTAATTAGAAATTACCTGAATAGTTTGGAGCTTCTTTAGTGATGTAAACATCGTGTGGATGGCTTTCCTTCAAACCTGCGTTTGTAATTCTGATGAACTTTGTCTTTGTCTTGAGTTCTTCGATTGTTGCACAACCACAATAACCCATACCAGCTTTAAGACCACCCATAAGCTGATAAATTGTGTCTGAAAGAAGTCCCTTATAAGGAACACGACCTTCAACGCCTTCTGGAACAAGTTTCTTATTATTTGCTTGGAAATATCTGTCTTTTGAACCATTGTTCATAGCTGCGATACTGCCCATACCACGATAAACCTTGAACTGACGGCCTTGATAGATTTCGCTTTCACCTGGTGACTCTTCACAACCTGCAACAAGTGAGCCAACCATGATAGCAGAAGCACCCGCTGCGATAGCTTTAACGATTTCACCTGAATATTTAATACCGCCGTCAGCAATTACTGTGATACCATGTTTTGCAGCTTCGTTTGCTGAATCATAAACTGCTGTAATCTGTGGAACACCGATACCTGCAACAACACGAGTTGTACAGATAGAACCAGGACCGATACCAACCTTAACGCAGTCTGCACCCGCATCAATAAGAGCTTTTGTTGCTTCTGCAGTTGCAATGTTACCACCGATAAGTGAAAGATTTGGATATGCTGCCTTAACTTTTGCAACAGCATTGATAATGCCTTGGCTGTGACCATGAGCAGAGTCAAGTGTGATAAGGTCAACACCTGCTTCAACGAGAGCAGCAACTCTGTCAAGAACATCTGCAGTTGCACCAACAGCAGCACCGCAAAGAAGACGCCCCATAGAGTCACGAGCTGAATTTGGATATTTAACTGCTTTTTCAATATCCTTGATTGTGATAAGACCTTTAAGGAAACCTGCTTCGTCAACTAATGGAAGTTTTTCAATCTTATGCTTCATAAGAATTTTCTTTGCTTCATCGTGGCTTGTGCCAACAGGAGCAGTAACAAGGCCTTCACTTGTCATATAATCTTTGATTTTACCACTATAATCAGCAATAAATCTCATATCACGGTTTGTGAGAATACCAACGAGCTTTCCGTTTTCGTCACAAACAGGAACACCAGAAATCTTATAACGGTGCATAAGATTATCTGCTTCCTCTACTGTATTTTCAGGAGATAAGAAGAATGGGTTGTTGATAACGCCGTTTTCACTTCTCTTAACTTTGTCAACCTGTGCTTTCTGTGCTTCAATTGACATATTCTTGTGAATGATACCGATACCACCTTCTCGAGCAATAGCAATAGCCATATTACTTTCAGTAACAGTATCCATCGCCGCTGTGAGTACAGGAGTGTTCAATCTAATATTTTTTGTGAGCTGTGTTGAAATGTCAACGTCGCTTGGAAGAACATTACTCTCTGCTGGAATCAAGAGTACATCGTCAAAGGTAAGTCCTTCTTTTGCAAACTTGTTATCTGTTATCATTTTTTATATCTCCTTTTTTTGTAATCTCTTTACTTTTTTGTTTCAGTGTATTGACGAGAGAAAATTTTTCATATTCTGTTTCAAAACCGCAGGCAATACTTTTTGTATTAACAAGGATTTTGGGACGGAATAGGGAAATTTAATCCGTCAAGACATTATTCTTCAGGGAAGAATGCTTTGTGGATAGCACTAACTGCACGGTCTGCATCCTCAAGGTCAATAAGAACTGAAATCTTAATTTCACTTGTTGCAATCATATCAATGTTGATGTCTCTTTCATAAAGAGCTTCGAACATTTTTGATGCTGTGCCTGGGTGAGATTCCATACCTGCACCAACGATTGAGATTTTTGCAACTGATGTATCGCAAATAATGTCTTTATCTTCAATATCAAAGACTTTCTTTACACATTCAACAGTTTCTTCTGCGTTGCCCTTTGCAACTGTGAATGTGATATCTTTTGTGCTGTCACGACCAACTGACTGTAAAATAATATCAACATTGATTTTATGTTTTGCAAGAATATCGAAAAGTTTGAAAGCAACACCTGGTGTGTTTGGGATTTTTGTAACTGAAATGCGTGCTACATCTGTATCTTTTGTAACACCTCTAATAAGCATTTTTTCCATTTTGGTAACCTCCTTAACGATTGTACCGGGAACTCTCTTAAGACTTGAGAGAACTTCTAACTCAACATTATATTTTTTAGCCATTTCTACTGAACGATTATTTAATACTTGTGCACCAAGAGTTGCAAGTTCAAGCATTTCATCATAAGTGATTTCTTGAAGTTTCTTTGCATTTTCTACTTTTCTTGGGTCTGCTGTATAAACGCCTTCAACATCTGTGAAAATCTGGCAACGGTCTGCACGAAGTGCTGCTGCAATTGCAACCGCGCTTGTGTCACTACCACCACGGCCAAGAGTTGTCAAGTCGTCATATTTGTTAATTCCCTGAAAACCTGCCACAACAACAATGTTATGACGGTCAATTTCAGAACGAAGTCT
>CALBNX010000058.1 GCA_937896885.1 uncultured Clostridia bacterium | reverse complement strand
CACCAACCTGTTCACCAACAACCTGCAACTGTTTGATAGCAGCAGGACGATAAATGTCACATGCTACGAGCAAAGGTCTATGATTTTCATTTTTTAGTTTTAATGCGATTTTTGCACAATGTGTAGTTTTACCTGAACCCTGCAAGCCACACATCATAACTATTGTTGGTGGATGTGAAGCATAGGCAAGTCTTGTCTGAGTGCCACCCATCAAATCAGTTAATTCTTCGTTAACAATTTTGATAACCATCTGGGCAGGTGTCAAACTTTCCATAACCTGAGCGCCGATTGCTCTTTCTGTTACCTTAGCAGTGAAATCTTTGGCAACTTTATAGTTAACGTCAGCTTCGAGCAGTGCAAGTCGCACTTCACGCATTGCTTCTTTAACATCGCTCTCAGTAAGACTACCTTTACTTTTCAAACGCGCAAAAGCAGATTCAAGTCTGTCTGATAAACCTTCGAATGCCATAGTTCCCCCTATTCTGTCAAGGAAAGTGCAATTGACTTTATCTTAACTGTTATATCGTTGATTTCACGTGAAAGACCGTGAGAAAGGTTATATTCATTAATTTCATCTGCACAATGAATAATACCTTCAAGTCCGTTTTGAACTTCTGCAAGTTTTTTTGAGAATTTCAATTTATTCTCCATATCAAAAAGCAAATTTTCTGCTCTTTTGATAGCATCACGAACACCTTGTCTTGTAATCCCCTCGTTTTCGGCAATTTCTGAAAGTGAAAGGTCATCGTTGTAATAATGATTAAGATAATCACGTTGTTTTGCTGTTAATGCTTCGCCATATAAGTCAAGCAACATTGTAATTTCAACATTATTTGCCACAACTAAACCTCCAATCAAAAACATCCTGTAAAGGAATTACACTTTACAGGATGTCATTATACTAGATTAAGTTTTGTTTGTCAAGCAATTTTTTTATTTTTTGCCTGCATTTACAATATCACCCCAACTAACACTGTCAGGTGTTTTATTGGGTGAATCAATGATGATTTCTTTATGTTCTGTTGTTGAAGTTGTATCATCAACTGATGGATTCTTTTCTGTTGTCGTTGTTGTATCATCATCTGATGGGTTTGGTTGTGTTGTGGTTGTAGTGGTTGTTGTAGTTGTAGTTGTTGTTGTAGTTTTATCGTTCTTGTTACTCTTCTTAGTTGTTGTTTCTGTGATAAGGTCTTCAATGCTATCAAAGAAACCATCTTTGTCAGTTGTCATAGGAATCATATCACCATCAACATTAGTAACATATTCGTTACCGTCTTTGTCCTCATAAACATCAACTGTAGTTGTGCCAACTGGGACTGTGTGACTCACTTTATATTCTTCTTTTTTGCAAGCTGCAAATAAAACTGTAACTACGAGCATTAAAAGCACTGCTACAATAATCTTTTTATTCATTATGTAAAACTCCTTTCGGTATTTGAAAATATTTTAACATATAAATCTATATTTTGCAATACTATTTAAGTTCTGCTATTGTGACCCCTTCTTCGCCTTCTCCAAATGTTCCCACTCTAAATGTTCTGATATTGGGATGCTTGCGAAGATATGTGTGAATTCCTTTACGAAGTGCGCCTGTACCTTTGCCGTGAATAATTGTAATCTCGTTAAGCCCTGTACGAAGAACACCATCAATAAACTTATCCAGGTCGAGCATTGCTTCTTCGACTGTTGTGCCACGAAGGTCGATGCTTGATGTTGAAGATAGCGATGCGTTTGCGCCAGTGTGCACCTTGCGAGTGCCATACTCTTGTTTTTTAGGTTGCTTTTTGCTACCTATCAAACGCAAATCGGAAATATTTGCTTTCATTTTAAGCATACCTGACTGAACTTGCACAATATTTTTCTTTTCGTCAACTGATATAACTTCTGCCTCACCACCAAGAGATTTAACAAAAACTCTATCACCCACTTTGAGTGGTCGTGGGAGTGAATAATCACCGTCATCATCCTGAAGACCATTTGTGATTTCGTCCATTTTATCAAGCTGACGTCCCATTGCTTGTTTTGCTTTTCGGGCTATTTCTTGCAAGTTCTTTTCTTTTGCTTGTTCTTTTTTCAGTTGTTCAATTTCAAGTAAAAGCGAATTACCCGCACGACGGGCATTTTCAACAATTCTTTCTGCTTCTCTTTTTGCTTTTTCAATTTCTTTTTCGCTCTGTTCTTTTGCTTTTTCGAGTGCTTTTTCGGCATTCTCTTTTTGGCGAAGAATGTTATTTTTTTCTTCTTCTAGTTTTTCTTTATCGTCTTCAAGTGCCTTCCTTGCAGTTTCAAGAGTATCAACAGCATCTTCGAAGCGTGTATCTTCTTCTGAAATTAGCGCTTTTGCAAAATCGGTTATATCTTCACTTATTCCAAGACGACCTGCAATGGCCAAAGCATTTGAGCGACCTGGCATACCGATAAGTAAGCGATATGTTGGTTTTAGCGATGCTACATCAAATTCACAGCATCCGTTTTCAACTCTGTTGGTTTTGAGCGCATATTCTTTAAGCTCTGAATAGTGAGTTGTTGACGCTATTTTTGCACCCTGACGACGAAGATTCTCAAGGATAGCAACTGCTAATGCAGCACCTTCAACAGGGTCTGTACCTGCACCCAACTCGTCGATAAGCACAAGGCTTTTATCATCAGCAGTTTTTAAAATATCAACAATAGTGGTCATATGAGCAGAGAATGTTGAGAGTGACTGCTCAATGCTTTGTTCATCACCAATATCTGCTAACACATTTTTGAAAACTGAAATTCTGCTATTATCTGTTACGGGAAGCATAAGTCCACACTCTGCCATAAGTGTTAAAAGACCGATTGTTTTTATTGAAACTGTTTTACCACCTGTGTTTGCACCGGTAATTACAAGAGAATCAAAATCAATTCCCAATGAAATATCAACTGGCACAACTTTTTTAGGGTCGATAAGTGGATGTCTTGCTTTTTTGAGAAGAATTTCACCGTCATTATTGACTATTGGTCTGCTTGCTTTCATTTTATATGCAAGGTGAGCCTTTGCAAAGTGTAAATCAAGCATTGTAGCAGAGTCAAAACTAATTTTAATTGTGTCTTCAAACTCCCCTGCCATTTGTGAGAGCTCTGCAAGAATTCTCTCGATTTCGTCTTTTTCTCGACTTTCAAGAACTTTGATTTCATTGTTTGCTTCAACAACGGCAGCGGGTTCAATGAATACTGTTGCGCCACTACCTGAAGTGTCGTGCACCATACCTGCAACTTCACTTCTGTTTTCGGCTTTAACGGGTACAACAAAACGTCCGTTTCTTTGAGTAATTATCCCGTCACGAAGAATTTTTGAATAGTGTGAAGAATGAATCATATTATCAAGTTGTTCACGGATTTTATTTTCATAATGACGCTTTTTGCGACGAATTTCTTTAAGCTCAGGTGAAGCATTATCGCTGATTTCTGTTTCACTTATAATTGCATTTGTGATTCTTTCTTCAAGATATTTATTTGGATAAAGAGAATTGAATAAATCGTCCAATGCAGTTTCCATTCCTGCACACTTTTCATGCCAGATTGTAATGCCACGAATGATTTTAAGAGTTGTTGCGATTTTTAAAAGTTCACCAGCTGAAAGTGAGCCACCAGCATTTGCTCGGCTCAACGCATTGTTCACATTTTGCAATCCACCAAATGATGGTGCACCGAATTTGGCAATGAGAATATAAGCCGCCTCAGTTTTATCGAGCAACTCTGTTACCTCAAAATAGTCAGTTAATGGCTTAATACCCAGCGCCATCTCTTTTGCATCAGCAGACGATGCAGTATCACTTAACATTTTGAGAATTTTATCAAGTTCAAGTGAAATAAAATACTTTTCAGCATTCATAATAATGCCCTTTCTTTTCATAAGTATATCACTTCAATAGTTTGAAAGAAAATTGTTCACAGTGCCGTTTTAAAGTGAGCGGTGCTGTACAAAAAGTACCGCCCCGAACGAAAAATGGTGCTGTGGGCAATTTTACTCAAACTATACCTTTATACTATTGTAAAAATCCAAAGTTTTAAAGTTTCTTTGTAGTTGTGCTAATAAATACTTTTCTGTTATATATGACAAGTCAGGCAATGCATAGTCTTCCATCTTAAATGAATATATTTTGTCAAACTCTGAAAAAGCAATATGACGAAGTGCTTTCACAAGACCTATATCAAGGTGAAACATTGCGTCTGACGATATGCAGTTGTCACAGTATAAAAGTCCGTCTTCAACGCTGAAATACATTGTATCGGTTTCGTATTCGCCACAACGTTCACAGGCAATGAGATTTGGCATATAACCTGCTATGCACATCATTCGAAGTTCTGTTATTGCTTTGATTTGTTCAGGTGGCATTGTTCCTTTTGACAAGAAATGAAGAGAATTGAGCATAAGTCTTAAATATTCTTCTGCTAATTCTTCTTCCTGAACAAGTGTCATTATAAGCTCTGAAAAATATTGTGCTAACGATATTCTTTCAAGGTCTTCACGGAGTCCGAAAAAAGTTTCAATGGGCTCGGCTTCATCGATTATGTAACTGTCTTTGGTTTTATACAAAGACAATTTTGAATAGCAGAACATTCCTGTTGAACTGCATTTTCTGTTTTTATATGATTTCGCACCACGGACAAATGCTCGTACAAGCCCGTTATGGCGTGTGAGTACCGTAACGAGCTTGTCTTTTTCACCAATATTCTGTTCTTTGAGTATTACTCCGTCCGTATTCGTCCTCATCGTCGAAATCCTCATCATATTGTGGTCTTTTGTTTTCGAGAGATTTTTTATACATTAAATAATCTTCGACCTTGCCACTTTTTGTAAATCTGCTCCATATTGCCATATTATCCATTACAAATCACCTACCATTAGTAATTTGTGCCGCACAATATGAAATATGATTGGTAAAAATAAAGTTTATTGGTAAATTAATCTAATCCAAAATTATGAATAAGTCCTTCGCGGTTACGCCAACCTTCTTTGACTTTTACCCAACATTGAAGATTAATTTTGCAACCGAAAAAGTTTTCCATATCTTGACGAGCATAGGTTGAAATCTTTTTAAGCATTGCGCCACCTTTGCCGATGATAATGCCTTTATGACTATCTCTTTCGCAGAAAATTGTTGCTTCAATATCTATTATTCCGTCACTGCGCTCACGCATTTTTTCGATGCTGACTGCAGTACCGTGTGGAATTTCTTTATCTAAAAGTCGAAGCATTTTTTCTCTTATAATTTCACCCGCTAACACTCTTTCAGGCTGGTCTGTGAGAGTATCTTCTGGGAAGAAATGTTCTGACTCAAATGCTAACTTTTTAAGTTCTTCTAAAAGTTCTTTTATACCGCTACCATTTTGTGCTGAAACAGGGACAATAGCATCAAAATCATAATATTCTGTCATTTCTGCTATTCTTGAAATGAGATTTTCTTTTTCTTTAACTGTATCAATTTTGTTGATTGCAAGAATCGCAGGGTTTTTGCCTTTTTTGATTTTTTCAACAAGTTCAAGTTCAGCAGGATTCAATTCCCCTTCAGGCTCAACTACTAAAAGGCAAGCGTCAACACCTTCAATGCTATCGCTGACTGCTTTAACCATTTTTTCACCGAGTTTTGTTTTGGGTTTATGAAAGCCAGGTGTATCAGTAAAAACAAGCTGAACATTATCGTCAGTTGTGAGAACACCCATAATTCTTGTTCTTGTTGTTTGTGGTTTTGAAGAAACTATTGCGATTTTTGTTCCTAAAAGTTTATTAAGAATTGAAGACTTGCCCACATTGGCTTTACCGACAATGGCAATAAACGCTGTTTTTGGTGTATTCATTTATTTCTTTTTCCTTCCAAATCCGAAAAATATAAAAATTGTGAAAATCACTACTGAAACTGCAAAGAGCACGATACTCAATGGGTTGTCCAAAAAGTAAGTAAATAAAAGTTCAAATGCTTTTGGTTGATACATAATCGCAACACCACAAAGCACAGAAAAGATTGCAAACACAAGCACTGCACCTGCTGCACAATCTTTTGCGATTTTGCCCAACTCAGTATGCTCTTCGCCATATAAATCAACTGCTTTTTCAATAGCTGTGTTTATCAGTTCTCCACCGATTACAAGTCCGTTTGCGAGAAAGATTATTGCAAGCTCTGTTCTTGTGATTTCAAAGAAGTCAAAGAAGAACAAGAAGAAATACATATAAATCATACAAACGGTATGTATTCTGAAATTTCTCTCTTTTTTAAGTGCAATGAATATACCGTTAAAGGCATATCCAAAACCTTTAAATAATGCTTTCATATTATTCCTCGTCAAAATAATAGCTTCCGTTTCGTTTTAACCCTACTCTTGTGAGAACTGCTTCTTCTTTTTCTCTCATTTTTACTGCTTCGAGCCCACCATTTTCGTGGTCATATCCCAAGAGATGAAGAAGTGAATGAACTGTTAAAAATCCGATTTCTCTTTGAAGAGTATGTCCATATTTTTCTGCTTGTGCATAAGCGTGCTCGATTGAAATAATTATATCACCAAGCACCTTTGCTCCTGTATCGAGATTCACATCATATTCGCCATTCTCACCCATCGGGAATGAGAGCACATCTGTGCTTTTGTCAATATTTCTATGTTTTTTGTTAAGTTCGTGAATTGTTTCATCATCAACGAAAGTTACGCTGATTTCAGCAATATCTGTGAATCCTTCATTTGCGAGAACTGCTTTACAGCAACGGCGCACAAGCATTCTCACACCTGTTGGGATTTTCATTACATTTTGTTGATTGTCAATTATTACTCTTAATTTCTCGTTCATTTCTTTTGCCTCATTTCCTGCTTTTCATAAGCTTTTATAATATCCTGAACAAGACGGTGTCTAACCACATCTTTTTCTGTAAACTGATTTATTGCAATATCATCAATACCTTTAAGTATTTTCATTGCTTCAACAAGACCTGACTTTTTGCCGTCGGGCAAGTCAATTTGTGTTATATCACCCGTTACAACAATTTTTGAATTAAATCCAAGACGAGTTAAAAACATTTTCATTTGTTCACGGGTTGTATTCTGGGCTTCGTCAAGGATTATAAAACTATCATCAAGTGTTCGACCACGCATATATGCAAGGGGTGCGACTTCGATGCTACCACGTTCTTGATAGCGTTGAAAACTTTCTGCACCGAGCATATCAAAAAGTGCATCATACAGTGGTCGGAGATACGGGTCAACTTTCTGTTGCAAATCGCCTGGTAAGAAGCCAAGTTTTTCACCTGCTTCAACTGCAGGACGAGTGAGAATTATTCTGTTTACTTCTTTAGCGCGGAATGCGTTAACTGCCATTGCAACTGCAAGATAAGTTTTACCTGTACCCGCAGGACCTGCTCCCAAAGTAATTGTATTATTTTTAATACATTCAAGGTATTTCTTTTGACCCAATGTTTTAGGTTTGATTGGTTTTCCCTTTGCTGTTATGCAAACGCAATCACCCGTCATTTCAGAAAGTCGGTCATCGTTGCCATCATTTACAAGAGAAAGCACATAACGGACATTCTGTTCTGACAAGGCTTCACCACGATTGATGAGCATTAAAAGTCCATTAATTGCCCTCACAGCTTTTGAAACACTATCTGCTTCACCACTGACTTTAAGCTCTGAACCACGGCTGATAATCTTAACATTATATTGAGCCTCAATGAGTTTTACATTTTCGTCAAAACTACCGAAAAGGCTCACAGCTTGTTCCATTCTGTCAACATTGATAATCTGTTCAAACAATCCTTAATCACCTATTTTTCAATTCGCTAAAAATTTTTAGCAATATTTAACATATTATAGCACATTTTTTATGCAATGTCATTAGTTTTTTCTACATAAATTTCCTGTAAAACACCAATTTCTTGCTCGCACTCTGCATAAAAAGAATATTCCTGACCATATTCTATATTTTTTGCAGTTACAGAAGATGTTTTTATATCGCAATAATCCAACAATTCACGAACATACAAAGCACTATCATAGAGTGCTATTTTGTTTTGCATAGTTTTAGAAAGTTGGCATTTTTCTGTGGAATATTCTGCGCCATACTCTGTTATTATTCCCAAGGGTAAAAGCATTTCATCACTTTCTAAAAAAGAATTATGTAAAGAGTAGAATGTATTTGGAACTTTTTTGCCAAATGGGATTTTGATACCAAAGAAAAACAATGATTTTCGTTTGATTTCAGTAGTGAGATTATAACAATTAAAACTTGATGCATCAGAAACATTTTTCTTTTTCACCAATGCTTTTATATGTCCGTCTGCGTGGATAAGAGATTCACTTCCGTCAGGGTGTTTTGCAATTCCACTAATCAGCAAATCCCCTTTTGTAACAGCAGAGCCGATTTTTGCTTCAGCATTACCATAGAGAATATCAAGACTTAAAATCAGCCCATCTTCTTTTGCTATTACATTGGTGGGCTTTGAGTTGTCATACATTTCAGGTGCATCAACCTTTTCTCGAACTTCAATAACCAGAACTGTACCCTTTTGATTGATTGTTGCCCACGAGAGTTTTTCGATATCTATCACTGCTTTTTCTGCTGCATCTTGCATTTGTTCTTTCGAAATTCTTTTGCCAACTTTTATGCCATAATCTTCAAAGGCACTCAAAATAAAATCCGTTTCGAGAGTATCATTACCCACAACTGAGATATTCCACACAAATTGCGATAAAACTGTAAACAGCAATATACAGATGGCTATTCCAATAGCGATGCCAACGCGTCTTTTATGTTTTTTTAGAAAAAATATGAGTCCTTTTTTCTCAACGACATGAACTTTCATACCTGATTTTTTAGCGCACTCACGGATATTCAGATACCCTTGTATTGTTGTGCTTGCGCTTAATTTTCCACCAACATTTTTGATGTTCCAGAGTGGGATTCCGTTTTTTGTGCAAAGATTTATAAATCTGTCGGGGAAACCCTCAAATGCTCTGAAATTTATATAGCCGAAAAGCCATCTTATGAGTTCAATTATAAACATATTTTCACCTATGTAACAAAAGTTATTTCTGCGATTACGCCTTTGATTACTGCGACGCCATTGTCAAAGGACTGTATGAGCAAATCTTCACCCGAAAAGCCCATTACAAGCGTACCCGTATTGAGTTTGATTAAGTTTTCGCCATATTCGGCAATCCCCTTGCACCCTTCAACTATCATTTCACGGTTACCCAAAGTTTCCAGCTTCGGCTCGTCGGACAACAATTCGGGCAACTGCAAATGCTTTTTCTCTTTTGGTTTCTTTCTCTGTGACAAAAAAATACACCTCGATTCATACAATTATATGAAATCGGGTGAAAATAATTCATTATAACTCTCATTTTTAAATATATTTATATTGGGATGTGAGATAATGTTCAAAACGATTTTGAGAAGAAATCTTTTATCTTTTATTGGGATTTTTGTCAGTTGTTATCTGCTTTTTTCAATGCCACACGCCGTTAGTAGTGGTATCACAAGTGGTTTGCAGATATGCTTTTATACTATTTTGCCATCGCTTTTTCCGTTTATGGTTTTGTCGTCATATATAATCAAATCGGATGTATTGTCACCAATTTATAAAGCGTTAGCACCCATAACAAAATTTTTATTCAAGCAAAGTGATTGCTCGGTTTCTGTTATTTTTATGGGGCTAATTGGTGGCTTTCCTGTTGGTACAAAAATGACGGCTATGCTTTATGAAAACGGAAGAATCACAAAAAATCAGGCGCAAAGGCTTTGTATGTTTTGCGTCAACGGTGGCCCTGCTTTTATTATAACGGCTGTGGGTGTTGGAATGCTCGGCAGTAGCAAAGCTGGAGTTATTATGTTTATCTCGCTTTGTATGTCATCAATAATTCTTGGTATTATTTCGCGGTTTTTTGATGATGGTAATGAGATTAAATCGAGCAACAAAACTTATGGGCAAAGTCCCCTTTTGGCGTTGTCTTCGTCGGTGAGTGATAATGTTAATTCGATTCTTGGGGTTTGTGCATGGGTTATACTTTTTAGTGCCATTACTGAATGTATTAGACAAATGAATTTAGGTGATAATGTTTATACTGCTTTTGTATCATTTCTTGAAGTTACAAAAGGGTGCTCACAGATAGCAAAAAATACAACTCTACCAATTATTACTGCAATTATCGGTTTTGGTGGCTTTTGCGTGCATTGTCAGGTATATTCTTTCATTCGTGCCACGGGACTTAAATACATAAGATTTTTCACGGGTAGAGTTATAAATGGGGCTTTATCCGCACTTATTTGTTATCTGCTTTTAATGGTTTTCCCTATTGACATTGAAACAAGTCTGCAAAATGTTTCGGGGGTTATGCCGTTTTCGGTTTCTGTACCCGCATTTTTCACGGTTATTGTTATGTGTATAATAATGATTTTTGATATTGATAGTAAACGCAGAATATGTTAGAATACAATGTAGGGGCTGACGACCACGGCAGCCCGAAATAACATCTTAACTTGCGGGACGCCGAGTCGTCGTCCCCTACAAACAACCAAATTGGTGATATATTCACTTCGTGAACGAGAAAAAGGTGAAAAAAATATGAAAAAATTGCTTAATAAAAAAGAAATATCCCCATCTTGCTCATATTGTGCGCACGGCAAGTTATCCCCTGACGGTGAAACTGTGCTTTGCAAGAAAAAGGGCGTTGTTGAAAAGGATTTTGCTTGTAAAAAATTCTCTTATGATGTTTTGAAAAGGCAACCAAGAAGACCTGTTGAATTGCAGGAATATAGTCCAGAAGATTTTTCGTTGTAAATAATAAATATTAGACCCCCGTAGAGTAATCTACGGGGGTTAGTTTTATTCTGTCACAAATTCAACAGAGTTTATAATTTTAAAAGCATCATTTATATTACCATTTCTCACAAAAACGGTTATTTGATAACTCTCATTAAGATTTTCGTAAGAAAATGCATCTAAATTCACTATCGTTGAATCACTATCACCAATATTTCTAACGCTAACAAAACCACAATATGACGGAGTATTTATCTCATAATAGTTATTCACTCCACTACTCATGGTCATTTTCATAACAAGCATAAATCTATATAGTGCCACTTCATTTCGACTGAAATAATTTATATTATCTTCAAGCGAATTCATCTGCCACATAGCTTTTGTAAGATTGTAGTGATTATCCAATGAAACACCAAATTCTTTTATTGCAGTATCTCTAAGAGTATCTATTAACTCCGCATACCCTTCAATATTGTTATTAGAAAAATCAATAGGCTGAGAGTCAATCGTTATAATTAAAGCTGATTCAATTTCCAAATCTGTTGTATAGGAAACAAAATCATTATCTGTTGAATCTTCTAAAGATGCTTCTTTATTCAATTTGCAGTCTGACGGAAGATTCAATCGTAATTTTCCGTGAGTTACTGTATAAACATCACTTTCAAATTCTAAATCACTATGTGAATATTGTTCTAAAGTTACAGTCATATATTTGTCAAAATATCCACTATCAACCGTTTGTTTCAAATCGCATGCCGCAGCATAGTGTTTGTAAAGCGAAGTACTGTTAGGTATATTAAGAACTCCCCACAACATAACTGTCAGTGATAACAAAACAATTAAAGCATTAAATATAACATCTAAAGTTTGTAGAACTAATGATTGCTTTGTAAATTGTTTTCTAAAAGATTTATAAATCTTTTTTCTATCTTTATCAAATTGTCTTCTGCGAATAACAAGTCTAAATTTAAAGCCATTATTTAAATGAATGTAAAAATGGTCATGTGTGTCTTCAATTAAAACTATACACTTTTTTATATCGTCCGACTTCGAAAGGATAATTATATTTTCTTTATCAATTACCAATTTCTTGCTTTCTTTTTTGATTGGAATAAGTTGAATTGCGTCATCAGTATTATTGACAATAAAGGCATAATGTACTCTTTTGTCTTTACCCTTATTTACGGCAACAAACCAATCTTCAGGTACAACCCCATTTATTTGAAATAAAGCCAAAACACATTCTTCATTGGAAATTTTAATTCTACCAAACATAGCCAATCCCCCTTTTCTTAAGGTTATCATAGCACATATTTTTGAATATTACAATAATTTTAGTGAATAATTATTGCATAGAATTATTTGCAGTTTTTAAAACATTTCTTAATAAGATATAGAATTGGAAAACAATGCTTTATAATTAAGATAGATAAAGATTTTAATGATATGTTGGAGGTGCAACATATATGATTTATGAAGGTTTTCCAAAAAGACTTGCCGAGCTTCGTCAAGAAAAAGGCGTTTCTGCAAGAGATATGAGTTTATCACTTGGGCAAAGTGAGAGTTACATCAACAAAATTGAAAACAATTATGCAATGCCATCAATGCAAGGTTTCTTTTATATCTGCGAATTTTTAGGTGTTACCCCTGCTGAATTCTTCGACGAAAAAGAAGAACACCCAATCGCATTTAAAGAACTTGCTGACAGTTGCAAAAAGCTCAATGAAAAACAGTTGAGACTGCTTACTGAGTTTGTTAAGACATTATAATTAAACAAAAAAATCCCCCGACTCTATGTCGGGGGTTAATTTTTTATCTGATTATCTTCTGCCTTTGAAAAGGTCAAGAATATCATCCATATTGTCGTCGTCAGCGCCAAAGTTGCTGTTTGAGCTGATGTCGAATGATGAATGTGGCTTTTTAGCCATACCGTTTGCATCAAGACCAAAACCTGTTGCGATAACAGTAACAATCATTTCATCGTCAAGCTTATCGTCGAATGCAACACCGAAGATGATGTTTGCATCTTCATCAGCTTCTGCACGGATGATGCCAGCTGCTGTGTCAACATCTTCAAGAGTGATGTCAGGTGATGCTGTGATGCTGATGATAACACCCTTTGCACCTGTGATTGTTGTTTCAAGAAGTGGGCTTGAAATAGCATCGTGTGCTGCCTGTTCAGCCTTATCTTTACCACTTGCACGGCCGATACCCATATGAGCGTGACCAGCATCTTTCATAACTGCTGTAACGTCAGCAAAGTCAAGGTTGATGAACTGTGGCATTGTGATAAGCTCTGTAACTGAGTTTACGCCCTGACGAAGAACATCATCAGCAATAGCGAAAGCGTTTGCAAATGTGAGCTTCTGGTCTGGAAGATATTTAAGTCTTTCGTTAGGAATAACGATAAGAGAGTCAACATGCTGTGCGAGTTCAGCGATACCAGCTTCAGCCTGTTTCATACGACGGCTGCCTTCAAAAGCGAAAGGCTTTGTAACGATACCAACTGTAAGGATACCCTTTTCTTTAGCAATTTCAGCGATGATTGGAGCAGCACCTGTACCTGTTCCGCCGCCCATACCAGCTGTAACGAATACCATATGTGTTCCTGAAAGTGCTTCGATGATTGCGTCACGGCTTTCTTCAGCTGCTTTCTGGCCAACTTCTGGTTTAGCGCCTGCGCCCTGACCTGAAGTTACTTTTTCACCAATCTGGATTTTCTGTGTTGCCTGTGAAAAACCAAGAACGTGTTTATCAGTGTTAATAGCAATAAGTTCAACGCCGTTGATACCTGCTTTTGCCATACGGTTAATTGCGTTTCCGCCGCCACCGCCGACACCGATTACTTTAATGTTTGTAATGTCTTCATAACGATTATCAATTTCGAATGCCATTTTTAACATCCTCCTATGTATAGAAAATTTCACACCTATTGGATTATATAATTACAGTTTATTTTATCACTAACCAAAAATAAATGCAATACATAATTTATAGATTTTTTTACATTTTTATGGATTTTTTGCGATTTTTTAAAGTTTTTTCTTTTATGCTGCCTTTTTTGTTGTTGATTCAGCAGTCACACTTTCTGAAACCGGCTCTGTTGTTGATTCTGGAAGGGTTGTTGTTTCGGTTGTTGTGGTTTCTTCTGACAAGAAGCCTTTACCATCAACTGTAAGATTTATTGTGCCACGATACAACTCGTTTTCTGCATTTTGATGCTCAATAGCCTTTGCGCCAAGTGCCAATTTCTTTTCAAGATTTGCCTTATTGGTTTCGCCAAGCTCAAGAATTATTCTTCCCTGATAAGTAAGCTTTATGTTGTAAATATCTGACAAATCAACTGCAGATATATCTTTAAGCCCACAATTATTGCAAGCCTCTTGAATTTCAATAAGTTTATCTAAAGCATTTTCTGTTTCAAGTTCAATATTCTTGCCAACATTTGCAGAAATAATATTGCCAAGATTTAACAAGGTTATATTTTCACCAATAAACTCTGTTTCGGCTTCAAGAACTTTGCCTTTTTCGTTAAGCAAGGTGAAATAGCCATTCTGCGCAACTGCATAGACAGCATCAGTTTTTGTTACGACAAATTCAATTCCTGTTGGCAAATGTCTTTTTACTTTTACAGAGCCAACATAGGGCAAAGTTTCTGTAATGTTATTGTTGATTTTCTTTTTTGAAACAAAAATCAGATTATCGCCAACATTTACTTCACTTGCATTGATGATTTCGTCAGGTGCATAAATTGTGTCACCTGTTACTGTTATTTCGTTTATATTAAAAAACATAGTCAAGACAATAACAACGCCAACCAAGAGAAAAATTCCACCTAAGCATCCACGAACAATTAGTTTCTTGCGTCGGTTTTTCTTTCTTCTCTGGGCTGTTCTGTTGATTATTCGCTCATTTCCCGACATCTGAGTGTTTCGGGTTGTGCTTTGACTGTTAGTCTTTTTCAACTTCTTTCACCCTTTTTATATCTGCTCCGAGACTTTGGAGTACCTTTTCAGGCTCTTCATAGCCTCTGTCTATATGATGGATATCTGAAATCTCGGTTGTTCCCCTTGCACAAAGCCCTGCAATTATCATTGCTGAGCCACCACGCAAATCGGTTGAACGGACATTCGCACCGTTGAGATATCTCATTCCTTCTATTACTGCCACTCTACCCTCAACATTGATTTTCGCACCAAATCGGATTAACTCACCGATATGCTTAAATCTGCTCTCAAAGATATTCTCAACAATAACGCTTGTGCCATCTGCAACTGTAGTCAGCGCCATCATCTGTGCCTGAACATCTGTTGGAAAGCCCGGATGGGGCATTGTTCTTATTATTCTTATTCGTTTAAGTCTTGGTGGTGCACTAAGGCACACCCATCGCCCACTAACTACAATATCGCACCCTGCTTCTCTTAAAGGTTGAATTGTTGGTCCGATATGGGACGGAATTATATCTTTTAAGCACACTCGACCATTTGTGACAGCGGCGGCTATCATATAAGTTGAAGCCACAATTCTGTCTGGGATTACTGTGTGCTCGGTAGGATAAAGTTTATTTACACCTTCTATGGTGATAGTGCTATCCCCTGCGCCGTGTATTTTTGCGCCACAACCATTAAGATAATCTGCCAAGTCGCTGATTTCAGGTTCACGGGCTGCGTTGGTAATTATTGTTGTACCCTTTGCAAGTGTTGCCGCAAGAATAATATTCTCTGTTGCGCCAACGCTTGGGAATGATAAGGTTATGCGAGTGCCTGTGAGTCCGTTTTTTTTGGCAGAACAAATGATGTTACCATTTTCATTGGTAATTTCTGCACCAAATTGTTGCATTGATGATAAATGCAAATCAATGGGACGAAGACCAATTTCGCAACCACCGGGGGTTGAGAGTATCGCCTTACCCATTCTGCCGAGAATTCCACCTAAAAACACAATGGATGAACGCATTTCGCGCATTAATTCGTCCGGCACATCATTTTTGTTGACGCCACTTGAATCCACAGTTATTGTGTGTCCTTCACGGGTGACTATGCACCCAAGATAACGAAGGATTTTTATGGTTGCATCCACATCTGAAATGATGGGGCAATTATGTATTACCGAAACTCCATCGGCTAAAAGCGTTGCAACGAGTATTGGCAACACAGAATTTTTGGCTCCTTGCACAGATATTTCACCGTCAAGTCTTTTTGAGCCGTTTATTACAATTTTATCCAATTTTCACACGCCCTTTACAGTATAAGGAAATATGCTTGTGCCACATACTATGCCGAGAGCGTGAAAAATGTTAAAAACTATTGATTAAGTGAGTTTATAATTCTGCAAATTTCTGAAAGAGCATTGGGTTTTGCCTTTTCGCCACATTTTGCAGAGATTTCATTAAGCTTTTCTCGATTATTTTTAAGGTCGAGAACGATATCTGCAATTTTCTTTTCAGCAAGGTCTTTTTCTTCAATTAAAACTGCTCCACCGTTTTCTGCAAGAGTCATTGCATTATGATATTGATGATTCTCAGCAACATTTGGTGATGGAATGAGAATTGATGGTTTTGCCAAAGCCTGAATTTCTGAAATTGAGCTAGCACCTGCACGACTGATTACCAAATCGCAAGCAGGCAAGCAAACATCCATATTGTCGATATATTCACGGATTTCGATATTTGTACCTTTGCCAAATTCTATACCGTTTTCTTTTAATTTGGCCCCTACCCATTTGCCATAACTGCCAGTTGCGTGTAAGAAACAAATATTCTTTTCGTTTTTAAGAGTAGTAAGCATTTCAACAACTGCGTTATTGATTGCATCTGCACCGAGTGACCCACCCATTGAAAGCACAAGCATATCGTCATTGTTGATACCAAGAGATGCACGAGCAAAATCCTTGTCTGTTTTTACGATTTCACGTCGTACTGGAAGTCCTGTCACAACAGGTGGATTTTTGCAAGTCATATATTTTTCAGCAGTTTCTGATGTGAGCATTACTTTATCAACTATTTTAGCAAGTGCTTTGTTTGCCACACCCGGAAATGCATTTTGTTCGTGAATTGCTGTTTTAATACCCATTTTAGTGGCTGCACGAAGTACGGGCCCTGTTACATAGCCACCAAACCCAACAACAACATCAGGTTGGAATTCTTTAATAATTTTCTGTGCTTTGCCTGATGCTTTAAGAGTGAGCATCACTGTATTTACATTATCAATTAATCCCTTAATTGAAATGCTTCTTGAAAAGCCGTTCATTTTAACAGTTTTGATGTCAAAACCTGCTTTGGGAACAATTCTTGTTTCCATTCTACCCTCTGTTCCCACAAAGAGAACTTCTGCACTCGGGTCAAGTCTTTTCATTTCTTTTGCAACTGCTATTGCAGGATTTATGTGTCCACCAGTACCACCGGCTACAAACATTACTCTCATTTCTTTTTACCCCTTTTTACGCATACTGCGAGAGATTGACAACAACATTCCCATTTCACAAAGTAAAATGAAGATTGATGTACCACCCGCAGAGAAGAACGGAAGTGAAATACCAGTATTTGGAATCAAGTCACTTACAACTGCTATATTAAGCGCAACCTGAATACCAATCTGAAATGCAATGCCCATTGAGAGCAATGCCCCGAAACGGTCTTTTGCACGAAGACCTATATAAACACCTCTGTAAACCAAAAGTGCAAAGAGCACGATAATTGTTGCCGCACCAATGAAACCCAATTCTTCACAAACAATGGCAAAAATGAAGTCATTCTGTGGTTCTGAAACATAGAGATGCTTTTGTTTTGACTGACCTAAGCCTGTGCCTAAAAATCCACCTGAGCCAATAGCATAGAGTGAATTGTTTGTCTGCCAACGAACACCTGTTGGGTCAAAGTCTTTATCAAGCCATGCAGTAATACGCTCACCCATATAATCTTGAAGAATACTTGGATTCGCAATAAGAACTATTACCGCAATAAGCACTATGCCACCAGCAGCAATGAACCATTTGTATTTAACTTCGCCCAAGAAAAGCATAACGAAGCCGATTGCAAGCATAAGCACTGTACCTGAAAGGTGGTTTTCAAGATAAACAAGGCCTGCAAATACAATGATAAGTGCACCATACGCAATTACTGATGTGAATGATTTATAAAGAACAATTCTGCCATCTGTGAAATCATAAATGGTTTTTGCAATGCCTGATTTACTTGGAATTTTACCCGTTACGCCTTTATAATCTTTATCCAGCAGAAACGCCAGAATCAATATAAGACCAATTTTTGCAATTTCTGATGGTTGGAATGTGGTAAAACCTAAGTTAATCCATCTTTTAAAGCCTGGCTTATATTCAGGGAGAACAAGGACTAACAACAAAAGTCCCACAGACACCACAACGCCTATTATCGCAAAGACTTTGAAGTACTCATAGCGGATGCGAGATACTGCATACATTCCGATAAGTCCAAGAACTGTGAAAATTATCTGACGACGGAAGATATAAGTGCTGTCACCGTCACGGTTATAATAACTGTAAGTATAGCTAGCGGAAAAAAGCATTACGAGTCCTACTGACACGATAACTATAAGCAAAAGGAAAAACGGAATATCCATTGAGCCATTTGCAAGCAAGCCATTCAAAGGAGAATTCTTTCTCTTTGTTGCCATTTTTCCACCAACCTTTCATGAAAATTTAAAGTTTAATTATTTTGCAATGCCGAAATAATAAATTGCTAAGCCCACTGCACAGCCAAGCATATTAACAAGTGAGAAAATTGTTACGATTTTGCGTTCTTTCCAACCACACATTTCAAAATGGTGATGAATTGGTGCCATTTTGAAAATTCTCTTGCCATGAGTTGCTTTGAAATAGCCAATCTGCAACACATCTGACATTGCTTCGATTACATAAATGATACCGAAAAGAACAAGGATAATTGGACAATCAATAGCATAAGCCAATGCTACAACCATACCGCCCAAGAACATTGAGCCTGTGTCACCCATCATAACCTTTGATGGATAATAATTCCAGATAAGGTAGCCCAAGCAACCACCTGCAAGTGCTGCTGCAAGAACGCTGATACCTGTGAATTTCACCATAAGAGCTGCAATGCAGAATGCAATAGCAGTTACGCTTGTAACACTTGCGCAGAGTCCGTCGATTCCGTCTGTGAAATTAACTGCATTAACTGCACCATAGATTACGCAAAGGCCAAAAATCCAAAAGAACCATTTAAGGTCAACTGAGCCAACAAAAGGAATTTTCATAAATGTAAGTCCGTTAAAATAAAGACTTGCAAGATATGAGAAAATTATTGCTAATTGTGCAACTGTTTTTTGAGTAATTGTAAGACCTAAATTGCGCTTTTTAACAACTTTTATATAGTCATCAGCAAAGCCAACAAGACCAAAGCCCAATGCAAGAAATACACCTGCAACAAGTTTAACTTTAAGCTGGTTTGGTACGATTGACTCCCCTGCAAAAAGGTTGCCACCCATAAAATAATCTGTCAAAAGCACAACGATTACTGAAACTATTGTGCTGACAATAAACATAAGTCCACCCATAATTGGTGTGCCCTGTTTTGATTTGTGCCAGATTGGGCCATCTTCAAGGATAGTTTGCCCGAATTTAAGTTTGCGAAGCCATGGAATCATAACAAATCCCAACAAAAATGCTATTGCAAAACTGAGTATTATAGCAAAGACACATGCAACATAAATATTCATAATCACAACTCCTTAAACATCCCAATGTTTATATAATTCTTCAAAAATTTCTTCTAATTTCATTCCACGACTTGCTTTGAAAAGCACCGTGTCACCTTTTTGAAGATATTTTTTCAATTCATTTGTAAGCTGAGCCTTATCTGTGAAAGAGAAAACTGATTGAAGTCCACTTGTTTTTGCACTATCTGCAATAAACCTTGAACTTTCGCCCAATGTGAAGAGCGCGTCGAGTTTACACTCGGCAGCATAGTCACCAACCATTCGGTGAGCAGTTTCTGTATAATCGCCCAACTCTAGCATATCGCCCAAAACCGCGATTTTTCTTCCCTTTGCGATTTTGCAAAGTGTAGAAAGCCCTGCTTTTTGTGAATCGGGACTTGCATTATAGCAATCTTCGATTACTGTTATACCGTTTGCATCTTTAATTCTCTGTCGCATTCCCGATGGGGTATAATCACAAAGTCCTTTCGCGATTAACTCTGGCTCAATTTCATATTGTATGCCCACAGCAAAAGCCACGAGAGCATCATACACATTGTGAATTCCAACAGTTGGAATTGTCACTTTTTGACGGTTACCATTCCAGACTGCTACAAAATCAGTAGAATAATCCTTTTCAACAATTTCTTCAGCTAAAAATTCACAGGTCTTATTGTCGATTCCAAATTTAACGATATTGTAATCATCATTTTTTACTGTTGAAAGTTTATCGTTATCTCCATTTACAAATAGTGTTGAGCCCTTTTTCATACCCTCAAGCATTTCGAGCTTTGCTTTTAAAATGCCATCACGAGAACCAAGGTTTTCAATATGAGAAACACCGATATTGGTAATTATTGCACAGTCAGGATGAGCAGAATTTGTAAGGTCTGAAATCTGACCGAAACCATCCATTCCCATTTCAAGAACTGCACATTGATAAGACTTGTCAAGACGGAAAATTGTTCTTGGCATTCCTATTTCGTTATTGAAATTACCTTCGGTTTTAAGTGTTTTATATTTTTGAGCCATTACACAAGCAGTCATTTCTTTTGTTGTGGTTTTGCCAACGCTACCAGTAAGCCCGATTACAATCAAATCTTTAATTGAATGTCTGTAAAATGATGCAAAATCTAGGAATGCTTGCTTTGTATCTTTAACATAGATAACGGGTGTAGCTACATCCATTTTTTTATGACTTACTATTGCGCCAACGCCTTTTCTTGCCACATCTTCGATAAAATCGTGTCCGTCAAAGCGGTCGCCCTTGATTGCAAAAAACAATGTGTTCTCGTCAACATCACGGCTATCAATAGAAACACGGTTTATTAACTTTTCAGAAGCAATGTCATTGCCCAGCGCTTTGGCTACTTGCGTAACTGTTAAGTTCATAACTACTCCTTAAAATATTCCTTTATTATTTCACGTTCATCAAAATGAATTTTTTCGTTACCGATTATCTGATAGGTTTCGTGTCCTTTGCCCGCAAGCAAAACCACATCACCACGTCTTGCTTTAGAGAGTGCAAACTCAATGGCTTGACGGCGATTTTCTATGATTGCGAGTTTGGATTTTGTCTTTTCCATTCCATTTAGAATGTCGTTTATTATAAGCAAGGGGTTTTCTGTTCTCGGGTTATCACTTGTGACAACTGCAATATTGGATAACTCCCCCGCAATTCTGCCCATTTCGGCACGCTTGCTTTTATCTCTATCTCCACCGCAACCAAAGACTGTGATAATTTTGCCTTTGGTGAAGCCTTTGATACATTTTAAAATATTTTCTAAACCGTCGGGAGTATGAGCATAGTCAATTATTACTGTAAAGTTTTTTGGAATTGATACTCGCTCTGCTCTGCCCTTGACTTGCTTGATTTTTTCGGTCGATTTCGAAATATCTTCAATGGAAAATCCCAACTCCAGCAAAGCAGAAGATGCACAAAGTGAATTGTAAACTGTAAATTCACCGGGCAAATTCACATTTATTCTGTCTATGCAATTTATACCCACCAACTCATATTGAACAAAGGATTCGTTGCAGATTATATTTTTAGCGGTGTAATCGGCTCTGTTATCTACTGTTGAACAAGTCACAACAGGACATTCTATTCGAGAAAGAACCATTTTGACATTATTGTCATCAATATTTACTATTGCTTTTTTGCTATTTTTAAGTAATTCCAGTTTGGAATTTATATAATTTTCCATCGTGATGTGATAATCAAGATGGTCAACCGTTATATTTGTTAGAATGGATATTTCATATTCAAGTCCATAAACTCGTTTTTGTGCAAGGGCTTGTGAAGAAACCTCCATCACACAATATTCGCAACCGTTATCCACCATATTGCGAAACAGTTTTTGCAATTCCATCGGCTCTGGTGTTGTGAGAATTGACTCAATTTTACCATCACCAAAATCGTTTTCGATTGTTCCAACTAATCCACATTTATAGCCCATTCCACTTAACATATTTTTAATAAAAAATGATGTTGAGGTTTTTCCGTTTGTGCCTGTAACCCCTATAAGTTTAAGCTTTTGGGTAGGATTATCATAAAAATTTGAGGCGATTTGCGAATATGCTTTTCTTGTATTTTCAACTAAGATTTGTCCGTTAATTTTCAAATCTCGTTCACTAATCACAGCAACCGCACCATTTTGTAATGCTTGCTTTGCCATTTTGTGACCATCAAACTGATTACCATCTATACAGACAAACAGTGTATTTTCTTTGGTATCCTTTATTTTATCCGTTACTCTTTCAATTTCCACATCTTCAAACGCTTTCTGCGTTTTCACACCTTGAAGAAGTGTAGAAAGTTTCATTAGGTTGATACCTCTCTATTAAATTTTAGTCGGCTACATTCACGCTTGAACGGAAGTAAACCGTAATAACCGTGCCTTGTTCATAAGTAGCGCCTGCAGGGATATTCTGTTTATATGACAACACTTCGCCACCCTGAGTTGTACCTGCTACTTTAATATTGAAACCAGAATTTATCGCAATTCTGTTTGCTTCTGCTATTGTGAGATTTGTAAGATTTGGAACTGTTGCTGTTTGCTTTTCAGCATTCTCTTCTGTATAAACAACAATAATTCCGCCCTTTGGCATTGATTGTTTAGCAGATGGAATTTGTGAAATGACTTTATCGCCATTTCCGATAATTTTAACTGTAAATCCACTTGCTTTTGACTTAACTGTATCCGCATTAGCACCCACAAGGTTAGGCGCAGTAACAGTTGCTTTTGCCATTTCTTCATCGCTGTATTGTGGGTCGATATTGAGATAAGCCATAATGTTTTCAAAAATTCGACCTGCGATTGGTGCAGCAACACCACCACCTGTTGTTGACGCGCCCTGTGGCTCGTCAATGGCTACTAAAACTGCGATTTGTGGGTCATTAGCAGGCGCAAAGCCTGCGAATGATGCTATATTTTTGCCTGGTACCTGAAGTTTTTCACTTGTACCTGTTTTACCTGAAATATGATAACCTGCTACATAAGCATTTTTAGCTGTACCTGAAATACATACTTCCTCCATAAGAGAACACATAAGGTCAGCCGTTTTTTCTGAAATAACCTGTCTTCTCATTGTTGGTAAGGTTTCTGAAACAAGATTTCCGTTTTCGTCAAGAACCTTTGAAACAACATAAGGTTGCATAAGCTTGCCACCATTACCAAGAGATGAAACTGCTGTGATAACCTGAATTGGTGTTATCTGGAAGGTCTGACCGAATGATGCAGATGAAAGTTCAGCGATACCCATTTTTTCAACTGGATAATATGATTTTCCTGCAACGGGAATTGCTTCTGCAGGAAGGTCAATACCAGTTGCTTCAGTAAATCCGAACCCTTCAAAGTATTTAAAGAACATTTCTTTGCCCATTTTCTGACCGAGTGTGATGAAATATGTATTGCAAGAATTGGGCAACGCTTTTGCGATTGTCTGTGTTCCGTGTGCTGTGTTATGGAAACAATGTTGGAAATAGTTTGCAACTTTAATTGAGCCTGTGCAATGATAAGTTGCCTCTGTGTCGATTATACCTTCTTCAAGACCTGCTGCTGCAACAAAAACCTTGAAAACTGAACCTGGGTCATAAGCATCACTTATGGCTCTATTTCGCCATTGAGCATATTGAGCATTGAGTTTCGCATTGCTTTTTTCTTTTTCATCTTGCAATGCTTCAATTTCTTCTAAAACTTTATTTGATGTGATTGTATATGGTTCATTAAGGTCATAGTCAGGCTTTGTTGTCATTCCAAGAATTGCACCTGTTTTTACATCCATAACAATTCCATAAGCATATTTTGCATTGTTTTCTTCGACGGCTTGTGCAAGCTGTTGTTCGAGATAATATTGAATAACCTCGTCAATTGTAAGAACAAGGCTATGACCTTGTTCAGCGTCATAGGTTGTTTCATAATCGTTTGGCATTGCACCAGCAAGAGCATTCTGCGCAGTTATAATTCGACCTGCTTTACCTGTAAGTTCTTCATTATATTTAAGTTCAATGCCTGCACGGCCTGTATCCCCTGAGCCTGTGAATCCAACAACTGTTGATGCGAATGAGCCAAGTGGATAATAACGCTTTGTATCAGGGTCGATACCGACAATCATATTGAGTTTCTCATTCTTGTGCTCTTTTATGAATGCCTGAAGAGCAATTTTTTCATCATTGCTGATTTGACCGACGATTTTTTCATATCCACTTGTGTTCTTATTGACTTTTTTCTCAATTGTTTCTGCATTGAGTTCAAAATTCTCTGTAAAGTAATTTACAAGCAATGATTTTTGTTCATCAGTTGTAATTTTTGACGGATTGATATAAACAAGCCAAGCAGATGCACTTTGTGCGATGACTTTCATATTTGAGTCGTAAATTGTGCCACGGTGTGCGTTGACGATAGTATCACTCAACTGATTTCGCTCTGCTTTAAGACGATATTCTTCACCTTTTACAATTTGTAACCAAAAAAGGTTTCCGATGAGCACTAACAAGAAAAGAGCGAACCCTAAAAAAGCAATATGTGAACGCAATGACATATTTTTTGTAGGTTTTTTGTTCATTTTCAGTTCTCCTTTCTATAGTGTGACACTATCCTAAAATAGCACAAAACGAGAGTCAAGATTTCTCAACTCTCTTTGCTTTCATCTATTATATATTATTTTACTTCTTCGTTTATAACCTGAGCATCAGTTGTTTTGCCATTTGCCATAACAACCGAATCTTCGCCTGACAAGTCAACATAAACAACTTGATAGTCTTGTACTTTCACCATACCAAGAACATTGAGCGCATAGTCTTCAACTTTATTAATGGATATAACCGAATTGAGACTATTGTTAAGTCTGACGGTGTCGCTTTGAGCAATTTTCATTGCGCTTTCAACCTGTTTAATTTCACGGTTGATTTCGTCAAGCTGAACACGGCTATAAATAACCATCGCCATAAACATTATAACTGCGCAAGCAACCGCCATAATTTTTCTTGCTTGCATTGCAGATTTTCTTGCTTCGCTTTGAACCTGTGCTCGTGTTGGCTTTGGTTTTTCTAAAAGCTTTAACTGTGGCGCTTTTTTAGGCTGCTCTTTAATCTTTGGCGCGGCGTTGCTAGTTGACACAGTTTTTGGCTCGAAATATTCAAATTTATATGACTCGTATTTATTATACTGTGCCATCCTTCTCTTCCTTTTCTTTCTACTTTATTCTCTCGATAGTGCGAAGCTTTGCGCTTCGACTTCTGTTATTAGCATCTAATTCGCTTTGTTTTGCACTGAGCCCTTTATTTATGATTTTGCCCGATGGCGTGTTCCCACAAACACAAACGGGAAATTCTTTTGGACAAGTGCAACCCTCGGTAAACTTTTTAAAAGTTTCTTTGACTGCTCTGTCTTCAAGAGAGTGGAAGGTTATTATCGAAAGTCTTCCACCAACCTTTAAGCAATTAAACATATCACTAACTGCTTGACTGAGTCCTGCAAGCTCGTCGTTCACTTCAATTCTGATTGCCTGAAATGTTTTTCTTGCTGGATGACCGTCTCTGCGGTATTTAGCAGGGACAGAATCTTTAATAATCTCTGCAAGTTCAATTGTTGTTTCAATCGGTTTTTCGTTTCTTACTTTAACTATATTCTTCGCAATATTGCGAGAGAATTTTTCTTCGCCATACTTATATATAATATTGCTGAGTTCTTGTTCCGAATAAGTATTCACAACATCAAAAGCACTTTTACCGCTTTTGCTCATTCTCATATCAAGGGGTGCATCTTTGTGGAATGAAAATCCCCTTTCAGCAGTATCAAGTTGGAACGAGCTAACACCCAAGTCAGCAAGGATTCCATCTGCTTTTCTTTCACCAAGAATGTTTTTTATATTGAAAAAGTTATCGTTAACTATTTCTACTTGATTATTTGAACCTATTCGTTCATTTATTACCTTTATGGCATCCGGGTCACGGTCAATGGCTACCAAGGTGCCATTTTTTATGTTTTTAAGAATTTCACTTGAATGACCCGCACCACCACAAGTGCAATCGACATAAAGTCCATCAGGTTTTATATCAAGCGACTCTATTGTTTCGTCGAACAAAACTGAAATATGTTGAAAATCCATAATGTTCTCCAATTAGAAGTGGAAGTCATCAAAGTTGATGAGTTCGTGAAGTGGTTTAACATCTGCTTTAAAGTTTTCAGTTGCCCAGATTTCAATTCTTTGACCCGCACCGATGATTGCAACATCTTTTGTTAAGTCTGCGTGTTCAACCTGGTCTGCAGTAAGAGTTGCTCTGCCCTGTTTGTCTGGTGCAACTTCAACAACCTGACTGAAGAATGCTCTTTGAACTTCACGGTTTGGGTGATTAATAAATTGTTCGCTGATTTTTTCAAAGGTTTCTTTTGTGTAAACATATAAACACTTTTCGCCACCCTTGAAGATAACAAACTCTTCACCCAACTGGTCACGGAATTTCGCAGGAATGAAAATTCTGTTCTTTGCATCAAGACTATGAAAATACATACTGTTGAATGCCATATTAAATTTTCACTCCTTCCAAACTTTAGTTAGTTTTTAAGATTTTCACCACTTTTATGAATTTGGGGTTCATTTTTTCACCACACGAGTTATTATAATACATATAATATAAAAAATCAATAGTTTTTTTATAATCTATCACCAAAATTTTCTGTCAAAATTTGTCAAATATGACGAAGTGAAAAAACATAAAAAAACACCCTATTCAGTTAAGAATAGAGTGTTAAGAATTGAAATATTTAATTATCCAAACTTCTTTTTATAGCCTTCGATTGCGTCTTCAATAATTTCAACTGCTGCCAAAACACCTTGGGCTTCGTCTATTGCAGTATCTTTATTCTCAAGCATTTTATACACCTTAAAGAAATGTATCATTTCATCAAAGATGTGCTTTGGAAGTTGACTTATATCCTTATATTCGTTATAAGTTGGGTCACCAAATGGAATTGCGATAATCTTATCGTCGGCGTGGCCGCCATCCATCATAGAAATTACACCGATTGGATAACAACGCACAAGCGCCATTGGTTCAATCTGTTCAGAGCAGAGAACGAGAACATCCAAAGGGTCATTATCATCTGCATAAGTTCTTGGAATAAAGCCATAGTTTGCAGGATAGTGAGTTGATGTGTGAAGAACACGGTCAAGCTTTAAAAGGCCTGTTTCTTTATCAAGCTCATATTTCATTTTGCTACCCTTTGAAATTTCTATAACTGCTTCAAAGTCTTTTCTTGTTATTCTTGATGCATCAATATCGTGCCAGATATTCATTATCTTTTAACTCCTTTATGCTCTTCTATGAGTTCTTTTCTTACTCTCCATAAATCTTCTGACAAGTCAACATAATAAGTGTGTGGATTTTCAAAGCGTTTAACTTCTTCCCACAAATTGTCAATCTGTTCCGAACAATAATCACGGATTTCATCAAGTGAAGGTTCTTTATAAACACACTCACCTTTCACGAAAACGGGGACCAACAATTTTCTTGCAACAAAGTTTTCAACTTCTTTGCGTTTCCAAGTAAAATCAGGGTCAAAGAGTATATAAGGCTTGCTTTCATCAATTATTTCATTTTCAAGAGTCAAGACATCGGCAATAGCCTTGCCTGTGTCACAATCAAAAAGACGATAAAGCATTTTTGAATGTGGGGTTGTGATTTTGCTGACATTCTCTGACAAGTTGATTTTTGGAATAACCTCGCCATTTTTTTCTGTTGCGCAAAGCTTATAAACACCGCTGAAAAGTGGTGATGATGCAGAGTTGATAAGGCGTTCACCAACAACAAAGCAATCCACCTTTGCACCTTGCAAAATCATATCGTTGATAATATATTCGTCAAGTGAGTTTGATGCAATAATATTGCAATCAGGATAACCTGCTTCGTCGAGCATTTTGCGAACTTTCTTTGAGAGATAAGTGATATCACCCGAGTCAATTCTAACCCCTGCAGGACGCTTGCCCATTGGCTTTAACACATCGTCAAACGCTTTGATTGCATTTGGCACACCACTTTTAAGGGTATCATAAGTATCAATCACAAGTGAGCAATCGTCGGGATAAAGCTTTGCATATTCACAGAATGCTTCATATTCTGAATCAAACATCTGCACCCAGCTATGAATCATTGCGTTCATTGTTGGAATTTTAAAGTCTTTGCCCTGTGACACACCTGATGTGCCGACACAACCACCAATAAATGCCGCACGAGAGCCATAATAAGCAGAATCAAAGCTTGTTGCACGACGAGTGCCGAATTCAGCAACCGCCGTACCCTTTGCTGCACGAACAAGCCTGTTCGCCTTTGTAGCAATAAGGCTTTGAGAATTCATACAAACAAGCAATATTGTTTCAATAAGCTGTGCTTGGATAATTGGGCCACGAACTTTCACAACAGGTTCATTGGGGAATATTGGTGTGCCTTCTGGCACAGACCATATATCACATTGAAACTTAAAATTACGAAGATAATCTATAAATTCTTCTGAAAGTCCGTTATCACGAAGAAAACTTAAATCATCTTCTGTGAAAGAGAGATTTTTAACATATTCAATTATCTGTGAAAGACCTGCAAATACTGCAAAACCACCATTATCAGGAACTTTTCTAAAGAACAAGTCAAAATATGCAATTTCATCAGCTTTGCCGTTTTCCAAAAAGCCGTTTGCCATTGTTAACTCATAAAGTTCTGTCATCAATGAAAGATTTCTTTTCATATGTAATCACCTTTTATTATTTTAACAAAGATATGTAAAAAAGTCTATAATAAATTGTTATTGAAGATACGATATTTTTAGTATATAATTAGTTTATACTGATTAAGGAGAAAAAATTATGAATTTTAATGAACTTATACTTAAAAGAGAAAGTTGCAGAAATTATAATGGTGAGCCTGTAAACACAGATTTACTCCTGAAATGTGTTGATGCTGCAAGACTTTCACCATCCGCTTGTAACTCACAGCCATGGAAATATTATATCGTTAATGGCGAACAAAATGCAGAGAAGATAAGAGATTGTATTCAGCCAAACGGTGCGAATAAATTTGTGCAGAATTGCCCTGCATTCGCAATTGTGACAGAAAGACCTGCTACTCTCAAATCATTTGTTATCGACGCAGTTAAAAACAGTCAAAAATGGGCTGAAAATGACATTGGTCTTTCAGTTGCTCACTATTGCTTACAGGCTGCTGATTTAGGACTCGGTACTTGCATTATCGGTATGGTTGAAGAAGACAAAGTCCGTGAATACTTTGGCATTGAAGATAAAATAAGACTTGTTATTGCAACAGGATATTCAGCAGATGAAAAGCCAAGAAATAAGGTTAGAAAAGTACTTGATGATGTTTGTGAAGTAATTGAATAAACAGAATTTCTTGACAAATAGTTTTTAATATGTTATTCTTGTCAAAATTCAATTTGAGGTATTATAATGAACACATATCTTCTCAAAAATCTTGATATGTATATGCATTGGCTTGCACGACCTTTTGTGTGCAGGTCTATACTTCTATATTCATTTTCGTGATTTGTAATATAATTTATACGATATGATTATATGGTGTAGGCTTAGTTTATAAGCTTACACCATTTTTATTTTGAAAGGAGAAAACAAAATGAAATTATTAAACTTATTCAAAAAGAAAAATGCAACAACCGGAAACAGTATTATTGATTTTTACAACAATTATGATGAAGAAGGCAGATTGTTGCGAAAAAGCAGAATGCCTGAATACCTTAATACAATGAAATATATTGAAAAATATCTTTCACCTGATGCAAAGATTATTGAAATCGGTGCAGGAACGGGCAGATATTCACTTGCACTTGCGGAAAAGGGTTATGATGTTACTGCGGTTGAACTTGTACCACACAATATTGAAATTATGAAGAAAAAAGTCAAATCACATCATAATATCAAGATTTATGAAGGTAATGCCTGCGATTTGTCTGCATTTGAAAGCGAAACTTATGATATAGTGCTCTTGTTAGGACCAATGTATCATCTCTTTACTGACGAAGATAAACATCTTGCACTTGCTGAAGCAATAAGAGTAGCAAAAACAAATGGAGTAATTTACGCATCATATTGCAACAACGATACATCAATATATACGTTTTTTTACAAAAAAAGAATATTAGAATATCTTGATAAAGGTCTTATAAAAGAGGATTATCATACTTTTTCATCACCCGAGGAAGTGTTTGAACTGTACCGTAAATCTGATATTGATAATCTTATGAAAAGTCATAATGTCACAAGACTTCATTTCGTTGGTGTTGATATGATTTCATATATTTTTGACGATAAGTTCGACCTTATTGGTGACCGTGAATTTGAAGAATATATGAAATTTCTTTCAAATCTTTGCGAGCGTGAAGATTGCGTTGGTATGTCAATTCACATGTTAGATGTATTTAGAAAGAATTGAAAGGTCACAAGCGAAATAATATGGTTGACCACTAGAAATAATAACGGCGGGGTCAAGACCCCGCCCTACCATTTTATATGAGATTTTTACAGGACGATGTGGGCATCGTCTCCTACTTTTTATTCGGGCTGCCGAGTCGTCAGCCCCTACATTTTGCGCTTTGCGTTTTGCATTTTGCGTTTTACACTTTATAAACGAACTGATATTCCGTTGTCCTTGAGATAGTGTTTTAAGTCCATGATTGGAATTTCGTTGAAGTGGAAAAGTGATGCAGCAAGGACCGCATCTGCTTTGCCCTCATTGAAAGCGTCAAGGAAATGTGATTTTGCACCTGCTCCACCTGATGCGATTACTGGCACACCAACACATTCTGAAACTGCACGGTTAAGGTCGTTGTCATAACCTTGTTTTTGACCGTCACAGTCCATACTTGTTAAGAGTATTTCTCCTGCTCCCCTTTTAACTGCTTCCTCTGCCCATTTAACAGCATCTATACCTGTGGGAATTCGTCCACCGTTAAGGTAAACTTCCCAGCCCTTATCATTTCGTTTTGCATCAATAGCACAAACAACACACTGGCTACCGAATTTATATGCAGCATCGTTTATAAGGTCAGGATTTCGAACAGCAGCAGAGTTCACTGAAATTTTATCAGCACCTGCACGGAGCAATTCTTTAAAATCTTCAACTGTTCTTATTCCGCCACCAACTGTAAATGGAATAAAAATATTATCGGCAACCTGACGGACAATTTCGAGCATTGTGCCTCTGCCCTCGTGAG
>CALBNX010000057.1 GCA_937896885.1 uncultured Clostridia bacterium | reverse complement strand
TCATATTCAAGGTGATTACAAGAAACAGGCATATATTTGCGAAGTCTTTGAAGTCTTGCCTTTGCCACAAATGGATTTTCAACGGTCAAAGGTCCACCAACACAACCACCTGAACAAGCATTAAGCTCGATAAATTCAAGGTCATTAAGTTTCTCATCTTCTAATTCTTTAAGCACCTTGATTACATTTTCAATACCATCAGCCGCCAAATGTCTTTCTCTTAAAATTGCAGCAGATTCGCCACCTGATGACGCCCAACTCACACCGATGATGCCCGAATCTTTCAAGTCTTCAAGCTCGATGATTTTATCCATCTGACTAACCAAAACAGGATAAATGTCTTTAATTGCTAAAACGCCATCAATATTTGATTTACCATTACAAATTGGTTGCTTGATTGATGTGATTTTTGCAGTACAAGGTGTAATAAAGAAAACACCGATATCTTCGTCAGGAAGTCCTGTTTCTTGCTTTGCCTTAATTCTTGCAAGACGGGCTGCTTCTTCCATAGGCGCATTTAAATCAACAACGTTTTCAATAAGGTTAGGAAAACGCACTCTGATAAGTCTGACCACAGCAGGACACGCTGAAGAAATCATTGGTTTATTTGATTTGTTCATTGAAAGTAAAATTCTTGTTGCTTCGCTGACTAGCTCTGCGCCCTTTGACACTTCAAAAACATCGTCAAAGCCCATTCTTTTAAGCCCTGTCAAAACATAATCTGTATCTTCAAGGTTGTTGAACTGACCATAAAGTGACGGTGCAGGCACAGCAATTCTATATTTATATTCAAGAATTTCATTCAATGAATATTTTTCAGCATATTTTGCGTGATGCGGACAAATTCTAATACACTCGCCACAGTCAACGCAACGCTCTGAAATTATATGAGCCTTTCCGTTTCGAACTCTGATGGCTTTTGTGGGGCAACGTTTAAGACAACTTACGCAACCCTTACATTTTTCTTCATCAAGTCGAACAGAATGGAAATAAGTTTCGTTCATTCTTATCACTCTTATCAATTATTATATACTTTAAGGTACATAGTTGTACCTACGCCGACGGTTGAATCAATCTTCATTTCGTCGGTGTATTTTTTTATGTTAGGAAGTCCCATACCTGCACCAAATCCCAATGAGCGCACATTGTCAGGTGCTGTTGAATAGCCTTCTTTCATAGCCATTTCAACATCGGGGATTCCTGGGCCTTTATCAGTGAGCACCATACTCACACCTTCAGGTGAAATCTCAACATCAATTTCACCACCACCTGCGTGAATAACAAGGTTGATTTCTGCTTCATAAAGAGCAATTACAACTTTTCTCACCATTTCAGGACTAAACCCTAAATCTTTGAGAGTTCTTTTAACAGAACCAGACGCTTCACCCGCACGAGTAAAATCATCACCGGGCACATCATAATGCAAAGTGAGATTACTCATTTCATTGCTCCTCCCCTGAGTCCCTTTTCATAGAGCATTCCGCAAGACGCAAACATTGTCTGTTTTGTTGATAAAAGCACAATGTCACGGTCACGGGCAAGGTCGATAATTCCTTGGTCAGGTTGTTTGCCACGAACAAACACAATGCATTGCATATCCATCATTTCAGCAGTTCTAACAACCTGTGGATTAACAAGGCCAGAGAGAAGCACAGCTTGTTCTTTAACATAAGCCAACACATCGCTCATCATATCGCTTCCGCAAGCTGCAAAAACATCTCTGTCTAAAAAATCTTCACCACAAATAATTTCTGCGTCGAGAATTTCTTTAATTTCATAAACTTTCATAATTATCCTCCTGCTTCAAAGGTTTAAAGCACATTATTTATATAATTATACACCCTTTATCAGTATTTTGACAATGCCACAGTTTACCGAATTATAACTATTATATTTGTGAAAAAGGACAGAAAAATCCCCTTGACCATTATCAATCAAGGGGTTGTTTCAATAATACAACTTTTAAAAACTTATTATCCCAAACAAGTGTTTTCCTACTACATAAATCACGGGAACAAGCAACGCTGGCAAAAGATTGCCCACTCTGATTTTTTTGCCAAATATAATGTTTATACCTACACAGAATATAAGTGCAGAACCAACATAGGAAAGATAGCCAATTAACTCGTCACTTATGACATTTCCTGCAAAATGACCAAACAGAGTTATTCCACCTTGATAAACAAAAATCGGAATAGCAGAACAAATCGCACCCAATCCGTATGTAGAAGTCATAATCACGACAATAACAAGGTCAAGAACTGCCTTTGCAGTAAGCATTGAGTAGTCCCCTGTAAGTCCATCCTGAATTGAGCCGACAATCGCCATTGCACCAACACAGATAATGAGTGAAGTGTTCACAAAGCCGTCAACAAACTTGTTATCCTTTTCTGCGTGGAATATTCTCTTGAGTTTTTCGCCAAGGTCATCCATTCTCTTTTCAATATTTATAAACTCACCCATAAGACCGCCAAAAACAAATGAAAAAATGAGAAGCATTGTCCCTTGAGTTTGAATTTTGCCGTCAACTACCGCTAACATTCCCTGTAATGTGCCTGTAACACCAATAAAAATTGTTGATACCCCACAGGCAGCCATTAGAGTTTTTTCATATCTTTCTTTTATTCCCCTTTTGAAAAGGAGCCCAATAAGACCGCCGAGAATAACAAGAGCTGTATTTATAATTGTTCCTAAACCAAACATTTCATCACATCCACAAAAGAATGTGACGATTATATCACTTGACTATTATTTTTTCAATGAAATTGTTATAGTTTATTTACTATTTATATTGAAAAAAACGAAAAATATGTTAAAATACTTTTTAAAATGGAGTAATTTGGGGCTTTATTAAACCACATTTATTCAGGTTATAAAAACGCAAAGGGGAATTAAAATGGAAATTCTTAAGAATTTTGAAATCCTTTACGAGAATTTCTTCGAGCTTGATTGGAGAATGCTCGTAATGTGGGCTATCGGCGGATTGCTTATTTACCTTGCAATCAAAAAAGAAATGGAACCTACACTTTTATTGCCAATGGGCTTTGGCGCAATTCTTGTTAACTTACCACTTTCAGGTGCAATTACTCAAATGGCTGAAAACGGTGAACTTGAAGTTGGTGCACTTGATGTGCTTTTTAGTGCTGGTATCGCAAACGAATTGTTCCCTCTTATTCTTTTCATCGGTATTGGTGCGATGATTGACTTTGGTCCACTTCTTTCAAACCCTAAACTTATGATTTTTGGTGCTGCTGCACAGTTTGGTATTTTCTTCACACTTTGCCTCGCGTCAATGTTCTTCCCAATCAACGATGCAGCTTCAATTGCTATTATCGGTGCTGCTGATGGTCCAACATCAATCGTTGTTGCTAATAAGCTCAATTCAGATTACCTTGGCGCTATTATGGTTGCCGCTTATTCATATATGGCTCTTGTGCCAATTATTCAACCACCTGTAATCAAACTTCTTACAACTAAAAAAGAGCGTATGATTCGTATGCCTTATTCACAGACAGAAGTTACAAAACTCACAAGAATCCTCTTCCCAATTATCATCACTGTTATTGCAGGTCTTGTTGCTCCTGCATCAGTTTCTCTTGTTGGTTTCTTGATGTTCGGTAACCTTATTCGTGAATGCGGAGTGCTTAACTCACTTTCAGAAACAGCACAAAAAGTTCTTGCAAACCTCATCACAATTTTCCTTGGTATCACAATCGCAACAAAGATGCATTATGAATCATTCCTTGCTCCTGATACACTTCTCATTCTTTGTCTTGGTCTTTTCGCATTCATCTTTGACACAGCTGGTGGCGTTATGTTTGCAAAGATTCTCAACATTTTCTTACCAAAAGGCAAGAAGATTAACCCAATGATTGGTGCTGCAGGTATTTCAGCATTCCCAATGTCAGGTCGTATCGTTCACAAGATGGGACTCGCAGAAGACCCACAGAACTTCCTTCTTATGCATTCAATCGGTGTAAACGTTTCAGGTCAGATTGCATCTGTTATCGCAGGCGGTCTTATCCTTAGTTTCTTTATGTAAGGAGTGTACAATATGTTAGAAAATTTACTCTTTTCACTTTTGGCATTCACTTTTGAGCCAATGAATTTTATCTATAATCTTAAATACATGGTTATCGGTATGATTTGCATTATCATTGTTATGGGTGTGCTTATTCTTATCACAACCGCACTTAACAAACTTGTTCCAAAGTTTACAAAGAAAGATAAAGAAGACAAATAGATATACAAGAAAGCCCTCTGCATTGCAGAGGGCTTTCCTTTTTAGAATAACATATCAATTACATTCAACAATGTTGGTAAAAGCATTGCTGTAATTGGTAAAGCCACAAACCATAATTTATTAAGTTTGGGGAATCTCTTTTCGCCAATCACAATACCAAATGCCACAAGAATCAAAAGGATAAGTTCAAGACAAAGTGTTGCAAGTTTTAATGGGGCAATCGCGCCATTTGAAACCATTGAAGCGGAAATAATAAATAATGTATAAATTGCTGTTGATAAAATTGCTAATACAGATAATTTCTTAACTGTTTTTGTTCTCTTTTTCTCATCTTCTTCTACTCGTGATTTAAGAAGTACTGCAGTAAATGCACCTTGAATAATAAGAGCGACAACTCCATAAACACCGCTTATTGCAATAAGAACTATAGGGTTATCAATTTTCTGCGAAAGAATTACTGGTGCCAACTGCACAATAATTTCCAAGCAAAGAGCAATTTGTGCTGGCAAATAAGGATATATATAATCATACTGTGTAATCTGTTTGCCATAAACTGTTTTCTTTACAATATGCGATGTGAGATAAACACCAGAGAATGTAATTATCAACGCTTTGCAGATTGTTTCAAGAAGATTAAAAAGTGGGTTATCTCCCGCCCCAAAAGCCCCTGCCATTGTTGTAGGAAACATTACAACCGCAAAAATTATTGCAATCAAAAATTCCCAAGCAAGTGAAACTTTTAAGAAATATTTAAAAGGATTTTTGGGTTTATATCTCTTATCCTTGGCATTTGGGTCAACTGTGAAATAGTCCTCTGGCAAGTCATAAGCCGCCACAACTTTTTCAGCAATCTCCTGTGGCACTTCAGGTGCATCTTCAATCTGTTTAAGAGTATCTTCGTCTATTCCGATTTTTTTGCTTAATTCGTTTCGCCAGATTCCATTCTCCGCACGAAAAACATACAAGGTTTTTTTAGCCATTGGTTGCTACCTCCCTTTTCTTTATAATATATTAGCATTTTTTTATGAATAAGTAAAGAAAATATGCTTTGTAAACCAGAGTTTACACCTATGTAAACCTGAATATATAGAAAAATTTACAATTTCGCAATAAAATAAGCCTTGCAAACGAAAGTTTTTTGTTGCGAGAAAAAAACTTTTCTGCTATACTAAAACCGTAATTAATATGATTACATTGGAGGCGAATTTATGAAAAATTTTATCGAATATATCGAAACCTCCTGCGCTGATTTGAAAGATAATCACATAGCTTATCTTTATAAGAAAAAAATTCTTGACGAGATGACAGACAGAGCCAATGAGATTACTCACGCAGGTTTAAAAGATGAAAAAGTTCTTGCAGATTTAATTGCAGATGAATACCCTGACCTTAAAGGTAATTTTGCAAAATTCGAGAAAGAAGAAAAGAAAAGACGATTATCAAAGCTTCTTAAAGTTGTTTTTCCAATCGGTGGTTTGATTTGCCTTATCTTGATATTTGTTGCATATTTTTCAATAAGCAACACAACGGGTGCCTGGGACAAAACTTGGCTTATTATTGTTGGTGGAATTTTTGCAATGATAATTTTTTATACAAGCTTTGGAATCAAAAAACTTTGTCATATGAGAAGAATCTTCCATCCAATAGCAAGAGTGCTTATCGTCGGTTGCGTTATGCTCTTCACGGTGTTTATGTTCCTTTTCTGGCTTATAATGATTCCTGAATTGGTGTTCTGGCCGATTCTTCCAGGTGGTATTGCTCTTGCACTTGTTTGTGACCTTGTTTTTGCATTTGCAACAAGACAAAAATTCAGAACAATTTCACTTTTTGTTTATATGCCCGTTATAACAACAATGCTTTATATAATTCTCGCAGCATATAATATTGTTTCTTGGCTTACAGGTTGGCCAATTATCCTTTTAGGGCTTGTTGCTGACTTGATTTTCATTTTGTCAATTGTTGTTGGCAATATGAAATACTTTATGTATAAACAGGAGGTTGAGGACTAATGGAACGCAGATTAACCGCTGAACTTTGGGACAAAATGCATTATTTGTTCCGTGACTTCAACGACCGAATGGTCCATGTTGAACTCAACTATGATTTTATTCCTGATATTGAAGCACTCAAAACAGTTATTATCTGTGCGTTTGAAAAAGTGCCAGTGCTTCATTCAAAATTTGTTGATACAAAGCTCTCAACTCATTGGGAAGTTAAACCTTATGACATTGATGATGTTTTCTCTGTATCATATCCTGAAAATGTGCAGGATGCAGTTGATGAATTTTTGACTCAATATATTGCTCCAAATGCAGATATTCAGATGAAAATTGCACTTTTCATCAAAGACGGCAAAAGCACACTTTGTATGGTTGAAAACCATATGTGTATGGATGGTGGCGACCTTAAGTATTTCTTACAGGCATTCTGCGAAAACTACAGTAAATATGTAACTGACGGAATAAGCCCTATTGAATTCAGAACAGGTTCTCGTTCCTATGACGATGTTTATTCAGGTTTTTCAAAGACAGAAGCAGGCGTTGCTCAACGTCTTTTCAAAAACATCAACGCAAAAGATAATCATAAATTCCCACTCACACCAAATAATATCCGTGACAAGAGCTTTATTGCAAGAAAGAAATTCAGCGAAGAAACACTTGCTAGACTCAAGTTCAAGGGTAAAGAATTGGGCGCAACAATTAACGAGTTGCTCCTTGCAAGTTATTTTTATAGTGTATATGAGCTTGCGGGATATCCAAAAACCGATAAGGTTATGATTTCAAACGCTATCGACCTTCGTCGTCATATGGATAATGTTGAAGACAAAGGTTTCACCAACCACACATCATGGATGCAATGTGCGATTCCTGAACGTGGCAGAGATATTTTTGAAACAATTCAGTATGTAGTTCGTAGTTCAAACAAGTTCAAAAAAGATAAGTTTATGGGGCTTTACGGATTACCACTTCTCAACTTTGGATATAACATTCTTCCACACGCAGCATCAGAAGAAATTATTAAAATCGGTTATTCAAATCCACTTATGGCTATGAGTAATATCGGCGTGCTTAAAGGTGAACATTTTGCACTTGCAGGTCATGAACCAACAGATGCATTTATGTCAGGTGCTGTTAAATATAAGCCATTTGTCCTTCTCACAGCAACAACATATAAAAATGTAATTACACTTTCAATGTGTGTTCGTGGCAACGAAGAAGACAAGAAAATCGTTAATGATTTCTTCTCACTTATGGAAAAGAATATTAATACAATTATTGGATAAAAAGAGAAAACGAGATAGGTTTGAGTCTATCTCGTTTTTATTTATCAAGACAATGTTTGCACTTTGAACATTGTTCATTTAATTTTTCTTTATCAATTTTCAATTCAGGTAACGCCGACTCTTTTATGTAACTGTTACCAATCATCTGCAAGTCGTAGCACATACCCTCTTCTATATTTTCATTCAAATAACTACAATAAAAAATTTCCATAATAACACCTATTCAAAATTAACCATAAACAACATTAAAGTTAAATTTATGATAATGAGAACAAATTTCACAAAAGCTTGCAAAATTAATGTTGTTGTGATTTTATCCTGATTGCTTTTTGCTGATTGATATATACGCTTTTTCAGTTGTAAATATCTAACCGAATTAGTGCTTTGATAAATCTTCTCATACTTCTTCATTATGTAGCCATAATTAACTATATTTTCAACAATAATGTTAAAAACTACATACAAGCCTGTGTGAACAAATATTGTTAAAAATACTTTTATGTCATCAGAAACAAAGTTGAGCACAACGCTTAAAATAAGCATAACAATCTGTAAAATGATAAATATATTGTTTGCAAATATAATCTTTTTCATTTTTGGATTTTTGTTATCCATATTCATTTGTGCTCACCTCTTTAAAATAATATATCATATAAAAATAGAAAGTTCAATATAGAGACGGGACTTGAACGTTCAGAAACGACGTATTTACACCGCTTTTAATGATTGAGAGTCTTCAAAAAGAATTGGCAACTACGACTCTCAATCGTTATTTTTTTGCATTTTTATGAATTGCCGAGTGTCCTACAAGTGACCTACTTGAAAAAAACTATTAAAATAATGATTATTTTGATAGTTTAAAAAATAACTATTATTTTCAATTTTAAGTTTCATTCGGATTTTCACCTCTAATAGAGCAATGTTTATTAATTCTTGTGACAATTTAGTGACGAATACAAGATTGTTAGGGGGGGATTTAATAAACTATAAAAATATGCTATAATTAATATACGGAATAAATATAATTTTTAAGGAGACGTTGTTCTTGAAAAACCGAGTTGTTTTTTATAGCAAGTATGATATGTCAAGAGCGTTCCATTTCGAAAGAATTGAAACATTAATAAACAGTTTTGACATTAACAATCAGTACACAGACATAAACGATATAATGGAATTATACCATGTTAAATGTTTTTTTGATAACGAAATCTATCATAGAGATTGGAACGATGACAAAATCAAAAAGTACAAAGCAACAGTAAATAGATTCAATAGTGTTCTCGGACGCTTTTTTGCCAAAATTAATGGTGGAAATTGTGCGTCAATATATGAAGAACTTAATTTTGATTACCGTAAAAGCTTTTGGACTCTAATAGAATATTTTAATGTATATCTAAGGATAGATGGTAATCAATTTTGTGAATTACTTAAAGATTGCAGCACAGCATTGAGAAACATATTGTTTCATAAAAAGATTGTTATTAATTTTGATGCCGAAATTGCTAATGTTTTAACAGAGAACATTAATTATGCTGAATTGGTGTTTGATTATTATATTGTAAAACATCGAAATGATGCAGAAAAAATGTATATGCCGAATAGTTTTAGTCCGGAAAATCAAAAAAATGTCTTAAAAAATTACATCAAGTGGGAGAACGCAAATCCGAATTATTTGCAAATAATAGCTACAGTTAAAGCCTCAAAGGATTTTGCTACTGATGATAGAATTCGTTTTAATGCACAAAAACGTTTCGAAGAATATTGGAACTCAAAAAGTGGTAAGGTACAGCATTATCAAACTTTTGGTGTTGAAGTAATATTTTATGATGATAGTAATGGACAAAAAGAGCCAACGAAAGATAGCGAAAAAAACATTGACTTGTATACATATGGAACTTCATGGATTAAAGAGAATTTGGATTATCCCACAATTCTAAATAATTTTATTTATCTTTTTGGCTATACAGACTTGCATTTTAGATGTCAATTCTTATCAAATCCATCAAAACTAGGTGTCTTTGAAAGAGACCTTATGATGTCCGGAGAAAAAAGTTACCAAACAGGGGTGGACTACAACTACCGCCATATGCTTTCCAACATACAAATGACTGCATATGTAGCACAATTATTAAAAAATAATATACGAATAGAGAATGTTTTCAAGTGGTTTTTTGAAACATATTTACTGGAAGAATTCAACGCAAAAGATTTCTCTTATATTGAATCAAGTGAAAATGCTTCTACATATGAAAAAATTTTAGTTTTAGTATCTCAATTTGATGCTGTAATAAAACAATATCGTATTTTTTTAGAAGATGGATTTATAAATCGAGAGTATTTTGAATTTGCTTCTAGTCCATATAGAATGTCTGATACCCCAAGTTTGGTAAAGGACAAGTATGTTTACCCCAAAAGTGACACAATCAAATCCGCTATATACCATATGTTTTCAGACCAATCATTATTATACTATGTTGGTGAATCGGAAAGGTATAACAGTTTTCCAGATTTGATTAAAAATAAAAATATGACAATAGCAGACTTTGAAAATTTTAATCAACCAATTATTAAGTGGCTTTATGATAACAACTTTATCAATATAAACGATTTAGGTATTATTAGTATTGATAAAAATGTGGAGTTTGTATTGAAAAGCTTATTTAATAACGGTGTTATTTCTCAGTTCCATTGTTCTAATGGAGTAAAAGAATTAATAAAAAACTGGATAGACAATGGAAATCTTGTAGCTGAAAGTTCATTGTTTTCAAAACAAGAGCAAGATTTTATTGACTACATGTTAAATGTTCAACAATTTCACAACGGTCCTGAGTTAAGAAACAAATATGTGCACGGAACTTTTTCACTAAGAGAAGAAAAGCAGGAAGAAGATTATATGGAATTGCTCAAAATAATGGTCCTTCTTATAATAAAAATAAATGAAGATTTTTGTATTGCATTTCCAATAGTATCAAAAGAAAAGGAGAGTTAGAATGTCTAAGTGTTCATCAGCTCAAAAAAGGAAATTTTTTAAATACGTTTATTGGCCTATCTCGGTTGTTTATTGGATAATAATGTTTGCAATTGCCTATCATTATCCAGAAATTGACGGTATTGTTCTTTGGGTGTCAGCCGTTTCGCTGCTTCTGTGGGTAGGATACACTTTAACTTATGTATTTAAGAACTTATCCTGGGTTATTCAAGATTTAATGACAGCTTACCGAAAAAATAACGATTTATTAAGTGGTGGATTTGCCATAATTTTCTTTTTCTTGGTTATTACACTAACTTCTGGTGTTATTTCTCAAATGGATTTACCAGAAATGTACAAAGCAATGTCTAATACTTTTTCTGCTTTTTCAATGTCAGCAATGACGGCCCTTGTAGGTTTGTTAGGAATTCGATACTCTATTGCAATCCAAGAACGAAATAGAAAAGCGGATTTAAGATTAAGTGCCAAGCCCTATTTGGAGATATCTTGTTATGTTAAAGAAATAATACCAAACGAAGATGAGCATACTTTTAATAAAGTGATTTTACATATAGATATAACTAACATATCAAAAAACATAGTAATTCCTGTTGGTATAAAAAGTTCAAATGCGACTGAAACACTTCCTTTTAAATATAAACCAATAAAAGAAGATGCAACATTACAGACAGAAATTGAAATTGATAATAAAAAACCAATTGAAGCCAAATTGTTTTTAGATTTGTATTACAAAGATGTATATGCCAATGTGTATAAAACCACTTTTTCTATTCATCCTCATGAAAGCGAAGATATTACAAACTTGGAAATGATTGAAGATGTGTTGTTTGAAACTTCTTCATTATAAGTAAGAACAAAAATCTCATCTATAAAGATGAGATTTTTGCTTTTTAATCAGTTCAACAGGGGCGTAAGGGGTGTTGTTATTAAAAATTCTATTTAAGATTTTTCGAAATTAAATTTTTGTATTTAATATCCCCCCTATGCCCCTAATTTCAGCTAACAGATGATTTCGTTCCAAAGATGACTTCATCTAGTTTGTCAATCTCTTTACGGTGTCGTTCAGAGTAAGCGTGTGCATACACTTCCATACTAATTTTTGCTGATTCGTGTCCAAGGGATTTCTGCAGAACTTTTGGGTTAGCTCCACCATCTATCAACAATGTCGCATAGGTGTGCCTTAATTTGTGCAACGATTTGTATGGAATACCTTTTTCAACCATACCATACATGTGTCGTTCATAATGTATACTGATACCGTCTGGTTTGTAGGCCCTCCCATCTTCTTGACTAAGTACGTATCCGCTATCAAAAAAGTCTTTTCCCAATCGCAATTTATTTTCAAGATATTTGGTTCTTGCTTTTTTCAAGATAGCAACAAGCCCTTGTGGAATCGGTATAATTCGTCGTCCGGCTTTTGTCTTGGGAGGTTTGACGTACTCCTTTCCGTCAATTACAACGCGAGTTTCTCGTATATGTATTTCAGCTTGACCATTGTCAATGAAAATGTGGGACCATTTTAGCCCTGCAAGTTCACCACGTCTCAAGCCTGCAAGGGCACCGAGAGCAATTATAACTTGGCTAGTAATGTCTTCTTCTGCATATTGAAGCAACTGTTGTATTTGTTCTGCGGTATATGCTTCAATTTGCGAAGTGCTTTTTGGAGGCAGTTTAACATATTCAGTTGGATTTGTTCCGGGTTTTATAATATCAAGAGCAATAGCAATATCAAAAACCGTGTGTAGCCACATCTTGTACGAACGAACGGTCTTCGGTGATACATTGTCTGCCAACAGGTTTACATAGCGTTGTATCATGCGTCGGTTAATATCTTTAATTTTATAATTACCAAAAGTTTTTTTAATACAATATTCTTTTCTGCTACTATACAGTTTTTTGTAATTTGCAACGGTTGTTGGACTCAAAAATTTAACATGATTTTCAAAATATTCTTGCTCGATAAATTCTGATAGGGTAATTTCCTTTGAAGTAATCATTTCTCCTGTCGCTAATTCAATCTCTTTTTGTCGCTTAAAGTCTAACACGAATTGGTATGACGTCCCGGGAGGGAACGTCTTACTTCGTCGTTTGCGTTCAAGGCCTTCGCGAGGGGCCTCATAAGTCACTTTGTAACGCTTATTTCTACCTTTACCTAGAATGGTTATATTTGCCATAAAGACCTCCTTAAAATTAGTTTTTTGATTTTTCTTTTTCTTCAATATTTAACATTAAATCACTAATTCGTATGTAGACATCTACTTCATCTTTGGGAATCATAAAAAAATCAGTGATTTTTGAAAAGGTTACTTCATCGTTTCTGTAATAATTTTTAAATTCAATCCAAACAAAAGTGCTTAGTAGGTCTCTTAAAGAAAGAGAATTATATTTCTTCCTTAAGTATGAAAAAATTGAATCATTTGCGTCATACATACAAAATCGTGTATTTAACATAAATCCGGAATCAAGAGCTATTTGAAGAAAAACATGTTCTTTGTCGTTCTTATAATATATTTCGGCTTTCATTATAACTCCACAATACCAGCCATCTTGGGGTACAGTCCAACTGTCTTCTGAGAAAATTAAACAGTTCGGGTCATACAATTCATCGATATATTTACGTAAGAAATGAAATTTTTTTGCCATGTAAGTATTAATGACATATTTTTCAATATTTTCTTTATCATTCTTATCGAATAATTTGAATACTTTTGTGGATTCCCATTCTTTGTGAAATTTAAGCGTTTCTTTAACTTCATCAGTCATTTTAGTTCACCTTTTTCCTTAGTTTTTTTCTTTTTGGAATATAATCATTTAGATAATATGTTCCGTTTACTTTTTTGAAATTAAGAGATAAAAGTCCTTGTGATTCCTTTTTGCGTGCAAGTGTCCAAAATTGCTGTGGTGAAAATGTAATGTCATAATCGTTTTCTTTGCACCACTTTGAGAACAGTTTCGGCACATCTGATTTTTGCATTTTGTTTCCTGGGCTAAATTCAAGTCCATTTTTAAAGAAATATTCTATGGGATTTGATTTTGCTTCGTAATCTTTCAGTGCTTTTGTTGCTTTTTGAGATTGCGTGAAAGTATAATTGTTTTCAACAAGTCGTTTTAATCCTTTTAATGCAAAATTAAATATACCCGGAAGCTCTTGCAACAATTCGTTTGATAAATTTGGATTAACCTTATCTTCGGGAATTGTTACAGAAAATGGAACTATAAATATTTTTCTGAAAAATCCGTAAGACAAATCTTTGCTAGCAGGTAAATTGTTTGTTAGAAATACGTTTTTAGCAGTAATTCTCATATCCAAGTCATTTTTATATTTTCTTTGCACATTAACAACTTCACCTGAAACTATAGATTTGAGTTTTTCAGTGCCACGAATTATTTCGTTCTCACCACAGATATTGAGCTTTTTGTCGATTAAATCTTCAATACCGAATTTCTCGTCAAATTGATGAATCGGTATAGAGCAGGAGTTAGACACGCCAACTAAGTGTTGCATCGTTGTGGAGAGAACACTTTTTCCGTTTTTGCCATCTCCAACTAATAAAAAGCATTTTTCTGCTTTGCAGGAATTTGTCAAAGTGTAACCCATCATTTCAGCAACTATATTTATCAAATTTTCATCGTTATCCATAACTTCTTTTAGATATTTGGAAAATATAGGGCTTTCCGCTGAAGGATTGAATGAGTATTCACATTGATATGTAAATAGTGATGTTTGAGGTGTATGCTCTTTCAATGTGAAATTGTCCAAATCAAAAACTCCGTTTTTTAGATTTATAGAATTATTAGCATTGAATTCGTTTATTCTTGGAACGGAACGGCGGATAAGTTCTAACAATTGTTTTTCAATTGAAAGAGACCAATATATTCCAATTTCATCAAGTATTTTTTTACATAAGATTCCAAACAACCATTCTTCTAATATTTCGTAGTATCCTAGCCGATGGTATATGTATAAAACACCATTTTGCATACACACTCTAAAATCAATACACTTCATAAAAAACTCAGATAAACGTGAAAACTTGATAATCATCTTACCTGTATCCCCAAAATCAATGCCGATTTCTTTTAAGCTATCGGAGTTTTTAACAGCATCAATCTCATCCTGCTTAATATAGCTTCTTTCAATATTTACTTCTTTCAATAAATACCTCCTTCAAAATGACTTGGTAGCATTAGTATGATGTTTTTATGCCTAAAAAGATATGGTCAATATATTTTAAAAATTATGACGATATCGTTGAATTTTTAATTTGACAAGACACACATAACCTGTTATTTTGTTATTGAGGTGAATTATATGGAGAGAATGGCTATTTATAATCAATCCGATATCACAAGAATGTATTATGTTGTAAAAAGTGATTGGGTGGAAACTTATGATGATCCGGATGCCGTTTATGATACTGAATATATTATTGAAAACAATGCATATGATTACAAAGCTGTCAATAAACGAATCAAAAAAATTATTAGCGGTTGGAAGCTTCACAGTTTAAGCAGTACAGAAAAAGATGAAGATGATAATCAAAAAGCAATTTTATATACTAGAGCTTCGGCACTTGTACTTTTATTTTTGTTAGTTGAACCATCGAAGAAAGGAACAACTATCTCGAAAATTATAAGTCAAAAAGCAAATGAGATATCATTAGATGAAAAGAAAAAATTAATCGGTAGATTGGATTCATTCCTAAGAAATAATAACTGGAACAGGGGCGGTAAGTGGTATAAGGCTCTTGATAATTTGTGCTCTTCTTCACAAGATGAACCGCTTTCAGACGAAGAAATCACAAAAGTTATTTATAATTTTTCCCAAGTGGTTTATTTTCAAATAGCTTTTTGCGATTTTAAAGAATCTATTCATAAACATATTGATTACAAATTGTCACAAATGTTTTATGACCAAGATTTTTCAAAAGCATTTTTAGGTGAAGAATTTTTTGCACCCGGTATTTTTTCATCGTTATCATTAGGTGAATTATTAGATATTGTCGAACACTTAAAACTAAAATACACTAAAACTGCAAATGAATTATTTGATTGTTGGATACTGAATTTTGATAGAATGTATGATGATGAAAATTATTCCATCCATGAAATAATTGAAAAAATTTATTAAAAACAAAGGGTGAATGCCATAGCGACATTCACCCTTTTTAGTGTAATAAAATTAAAAACTTTGTGATTGAAGTTTTGAGATTTGCTCTTCAAGATATGCTTTTTTGCGTTCAAGCATTCTTAATTTTTCTTCTTTTTCAGGAGTATCTGTATTCCCTTGAAGAAATCTTATTTGAGAGCATACATCTCTGTAGTCTCTTTGGAGTTTTGCATATTGCATTTCGTAAGCTCTTTGCATTTTATTTTCTAATTTTTTCATAAACGAATCAGACATAATTTAGTCACTTCCTTTAACTATAAATCTGCTTTCCTTTGAAAGTTACGACAACTGTTCATTGCCAAGGTTCGTGTTTGCCTTTCTCTACAAAGCGATGGTGTACTATCTTGGTGTATTTTAATTTTATTACCGAATACAAATTCGAGATTTCCATTCCCACACCAATATTTACATAAAGCACAAATTTGTCTATCTTCTGCAACTACAAACATATTTTTCACCTCCCACCATTGTGAATATATCTATTCAAATAATTTTTTATAAATGTTATATAAAAACAATAGTCCTGCAATAACAAGACTTGCTTTCCAAAGAAATGTACAAGTTGTTTCAAAGGCGAAAGTGCCAATAATAGCAAATACTATTGCCGAAACCAATAAAAATATAATGGCTTTTGTTATGTCAGAAGCTTCTTCTTTTAATAAGTAAATACCATAAATTATTGCAATAATAACCGCAATAATTATAAACCAATGCATACAAACACCGCTTTCACTCTTTGATTTTTAGTTATTAATCATTTTTTATTTAATTCAAAAATCTTATCTTCAAGAACGGATTTCTTTAATTCAAGTAATTTTAACTCATCTTCTTTTTCGAGAGTATCTGTATTACCCTGAAGAGCACTTATTTGAGAACATACTTCATCAAGCTTTTCTTTGCAAAAACTCTCGAAATCATCTTTACCATTTACAAGGCAGTCAAGGTATTCTTTGAGATAATTATTGCGTTCTTTTAAAATAGTTATATCTTTTTCAATTGTGCTCATTAGTAACACTCTCTTTAATCTTTATTATCAATATGGTCTTTGAGTATTTTTCTTACCCATTTTTCTGTGTACCCATATTTTGTAGCAAGTTCTCGAATATTGTAACCATCATATTCATCAACAATTTGCTTGATGATGAAATCTCTGCTGAACAATTCCACAGGGAAGAACACCTGTGTTCCTCGGTATTTTGAATGGAGTTTAAGTACTGCGTCAATACCAAGTATCCCTGCAAGCTCGCTGTATGCACCGTTTAAATATTCGCCTTTGATTTTCTTCTTGTCTATGGCTATCGTCACTCCTCGCATATAAAATGCTCCTTTCAAAAATTATAATCAATAAATTGGGAAGTGTGTAGTGTCGCAGGTCAGGTGACTTGTTCCTTGTAAAATTCCCAAAATATTCCTTTATGTGACAATATTCTACAACCGTAATACAAGAATACTGCTATTTCTTTCTACGGTTTTTAGGTGTTTTAGTGCCACAATAAAGACTTATTGCAGACATTGCCCCTGTAAAAAAGTATTCCGTTGCAATCTTGATAGCGGAACTCAAAAAATAGGTCATTCTTTATCCTCCTCTTCCTTTCGCTTTTTAGAAAGCAGATAATCTGTGCCGATAAGCATTGCAAGTGTTCCAAAAAAACCAACCATATAATATGGCATATTAACCCTCCTTTGAGAATTTGATTAGATTATTACTTGGATTATACTTTTCAGGTTCTTTAAGCATTTCCTTGGTAATGTGTAATTCAGCCAAAGACCATTTTGAATTGTTACCCCTAATGCCAAGATAGAGGGGATGTGGTGCAGTTTGAGAACGCAGGTCAACATCCGATGAAATCAATTGATATACAATACCTTTAGGAACTGCATTTTTGAACATATTCAAAACATTGACTTTGGATTTTTTACAAGCATAGGATGAAGCCATCGAGTTACCCCAAGCAACAATGAATTTTGTATTCTTAAAGTTTTTGTCACTCATAAGAGTTTCAATGTATTTCATATTTTCTTCATCAACTTCAAGCCCTCTAGAACTCATTTTACCCGATACTACTTTTGAGAAAAGATTGATTATCTTCAATTCTTTCAAGTGTAACTCTTGCATATGTGACACCAAGTAATTAAGGGTGTTATCTTCAGAGAAAATGTTGTCACAGTTTCTTGTAGGATAGAGTAATACAATTACCCCGTTTTCCCCGTCAATTCCGTTTAATCTTTTCGTAACTTCAAATGTGTTTTTTCCGTCATCTGATGTGATGATGTCTGTTTCAACTGATACAGAAAATTTTTTAAATGGCATATTTTTAACTCCTTTAATCTATTTCAATAAATTTGAATACTATTGAATTGTCGATTTCTTCTTGTGTGAATGATTCAGGCTCCCAAAACATTCTCAAATATCTGTCCATTTGTGACGGAGTAAGAGAATCAAGGTCACCGTCAGCATCTAATCCACATACATAGAAAGTACCGACAATAATGTCATTGTAAAATCTTCGATTGCCTTCAAGACCAATGAGTTTGCCTTCTTCATTACAAAGAATACAAGTGTTTTCTTCAAGATTTACAAATTCAATTAAGCCTCCAACTGCTTGTTGCAGACTTTCAAGGTCTTTGTTGATTGTTGTAATGGTAGGGTGTTTTGATGGCTCAACCATTACTACTTTAATTTCTTTTTTCATAAATTCCTCCTGAAATAAATATAGGGCAAGTGCGAAACCACACTTGCCCTACTTTTGTGTAAAATCATATTGTTCTTTGCGTGTAATAAGTTCTTTTAATTCAGTAATCATAGCTCCTTTCAAATGTTTTTCATCAACTAAAATATTCAGCCCTGTGTCATTGTCAATAAGAACACAGAAAAAGAACAGATGTTGTTTTTCATTATCGGTTATGATTTCAATGCTCATAGACCATTCAATGACAGACAAATCAAGAGTTTCTAAATCTGTTGACGATTCAATATAACAAATAGACCCGAATACTGAAATGTCATTAATCCCGTATATGTTGCAGATTTCAAGCAAGTGTTGATGTAGTACCTGCTTAATCGGGACAGAAAGATTGCTTTCAAGAATATCTTTCTCATTATGAAACTTTTTCATTTTTGATATAAAAGAAGGGCGAATGCACATCGCATTCGCCCTATGGCTTGTTGTACTCCTTTCTATATAGTATCAAAGGAATAATATATATTTTTATTTAATTGTGTTACAAAATTTGTCACAAAATGTAGATAAATTTCGATTACTTATATGATGGTTAGAAATAGTGAATGGTTGTTAACTATTCAACACTTATCGACAAATTATATAATTTATGATATAATGAAATAAAGATTCATGAAAGGCAACAATTGTATGACTAAGAAAAAAGCTAAAAGTGCCGTAATAAAATTTTTAAGCAGATATAACGAGGATATAAAAACCAAACTTGAAAATGTGTCTGCAAAAGTTGGCAAACACAACATCCCAGATGAACTGTATCCTAAAAGAACTAGCAAGAAAAATAGGGTTATGATATCATGGAAAAAAGTCGTTGAAAATGAATTAAGTTTAGAACAGTTGGAAACGTTTTATTCTGGGGTTGTTGTAGAGTTTGTTAATGAAGACTTTTTAAAAGAAGAAAACCAATCGAATCCTTTATTTATTGAATTGAAATCGAGGTTGGGAGGAAATGATACGGTATCATCGATTATTTCTTTCCGTTCTGAAACAGGGGATTCCTCATCTGCTTATGAACGCCACCAATTTGTATCTTTTGCCAATGGTACGCCTGTCGATTATAACGGTGAGCGGGTAATAGTTACTCTTGATAATTATAAAGATTTTGCTATTAAGAGATTGCCGGTAGACCAATTAGGTCCAAAAAACAAATATGGCATAGGTAACGAAAAGTGGACGGGATTTTTGTTTGTATCAATCCAAGGCGGACAGCATATGGGATATGTCACTCACCACACGGAAGAAAAATTATTTAATCCAGCATGTGAATATGCGAATGAAGATGTTTGTATAGATATTTCTTTAGTTTTGGCATACTTTGCACTGCACAGCATAAATATTTATGAATTAACAGAAGATGAAATACATGAATATAACAGTATTAAAGCTGAAGTTGAAAATCATTTGAGAGAGTCTGTTTATGCTTCTGAGAATTTGTTTGATTATTGTTGTAACCATCCTTGTTTAACAATAAATCCTGGAAAGTTGACAGACCCCATTCAATATCAGCCGATTAAAATCGGCGACTTTTCAATAAAGTCATCACAAGAAAACAGTATTGATTTCTCTCATAATGAAGCAGTTAACAAAGGTAAATTCTATTGGGATGAATCCAAGCAATGTATTTTATCAGCTACAAGGCCAACCAATATTTTTTGGTCAACTCATTTATCCAATATGATGCAACAAAACTTCACTTTAGACGAATATTTTGAGAATCTTGCTAGAATATTGGAAAGACGAAATGCAGCAAATCAAGACAACAGAGAAGGGAACTAAATATGACTAAAAAACAAGTTAGAGACCATGCCTTTAGATTTTTGGGAAATTTTGGTGAAGCTATACGAACAAAGTTTAATAATATTTCAGGTAAAACTGGTCAGTATGATGTTCCCGGCGAACTATTCCAAAAAAGAACAAGCAGAAAAAACCGAGCATTAATTTCATGGAAAGCAGTAAAGAAAAACAATTTGACAATTGAAATGTTGGAGACTTTTCAAGGCGGAATAGTAGTAGAATTCGTGAATGATGATTATTTCTCTAACGACCCTAGCCCAGTTTTCAACGAGCTTAAGAACAAGATAGGTAGTGACGATAATGTTTCATCAATAATAACAATCCGTTCTGCATCTGGAAGTTCATCATCAGCAGCACAAAGAAAGGCTTTTGACAAACTTGTTAATAATTGTAAAGTTAAATACAAACAGAAAGATGTCATATTAACTGATGAAAATTTTATGGAGTACGCAATTAAACAGGTTAGTAGTGGTGGTCAAGGTAATGAAAAGTGGACTGGATTCTTGTATGTATCTATACGAGGCGGACAGCAAGACATTATTCAAAGCCACACAGGTGAACAAACCATTTTTAATCCTGCTTGTGAATATGCTAATGATTCCGTGTGCTTAGATTTGGATTTAGTAATGGCATATTTTGCTCTTAACAGCATAGACGTTAATATCTTAAGCCAAGCAAAAAAGAATGAATATAATATTTTAATCAAAAACGTAGAACATATATTGTCAACTACTTACTATGACAACAAAGAATTCAAAGGCGATTTGCTTACATACTGTAAAAATCATACCAGTTTGATGATTGAAAAAGGCAAATTGTTTGACCCAATTCAGTTTGAAGAAATCACGATTGAAGATTTTGCCATTAAAGATAAACAAAATATACGAAATCTTGATTTCACACATAATGAAGCTGTGCTATTTGAAAATTTTTATTGGGATAAAGCAAAGAATTGTGTGTTATCTCCTGCTAGACCAACTAATGTTTTTTGGTCTAGACATCTCTCCAATATGATGCAACAAAATTTCACATTAGATGAATATTTTGAACACCAGGAAAAAATTCTTTCCAGAAGAAAACAGTTGTTAAACAAATAAAAAGAGAAGAGGAGAAACCTCTTCTCTTTTTGTTTTATATTATAGTTAGTTTAATGCCTTCTTGTTGAGCTCTTTCTTTTGACAACTGAACATATTCTTCACACATTTCTATTCCTAGTCCTCGAACACCCGATTCAACGCTTGCTATAACGCTAGTTAACGAGCCTGAGAAGGGGTCTAAAACAACACTGTCTTTTGAACTTGTAAATGTTTGAGATAAAAAGTAGGGAATATCTTTTGGGAATGGTGCTGTATGACCGATGGTGTTTTCGCCTTTGCTATTAATTTTTATAACTGGTGAAAACTTGACTATATTATTACGCCATGTGTTTTGTATATTGTCTTCGTTGACAATTAGTTTCGCTCCTGGCTTTTTAAATATAAACATATGCTCATAGCAATTTAAAGGTTTTTGATAAAATGGAGTGAATTTGCCATCATTTTTCTGCCTGTTGCTTTGAGGCTCACCTTTATCCCATAAAATATCATCAAGCAATTCAAATCCTGCTCGTTTGAATAAATCTATGGTATAAGCTCCCAATAGTAATCTTTTATTACCCATTGTTGAACATGCCACCGTATTTTCATTACCACAAATATCACCGACATTATATAAGAATACTGTGCCCGGTTTCATGACTCTATAACATTGTTTAATGATGTTATACATATCTGACCAATAAAGATAATAATTTGCCCATTGAGAATATGCTCTTGCATTATAATATGGAGGCGATGTAACTGCTCCATCAATGGTGTTATCTTTTATTTTAGAAAGAATATTATAACAATTCCCACTTATTAATAATGCCGTTTCGCTTGATATTGCTTGATTTATTTCTGAATCAATAGACACATTAGATATTTTTTCCAGAGTGTATCGTGAAACATATTCACCATCATCAAAATACTGCTCATATAATCCAGAATAATCAATGTCTGCTGTATTTAACGCGTGTCCATTTTCATCGCTTGAAATAATCTGCATTGAACGATTTAATGAGTTCGACAATTGACAAAAATCTGCGTTCCCATTAATGAACAAGATTTTTTCGTGTTCAAATGAAAAATACCGTATTAGCATTTCTATTGCAGATTCGTTAGAATCAACAGTCACAATATCCCTATGCCATTTTTTGATAAACTCATTGGGGATTAGATTGAAGGTCGAACGATTTAAACTTCCTTCCTGCATGAAATTAGACCTATAAGAATATCGTTTTCCTCTGTTTGATTTGCTTCTAGACGGACAAATAACGTTTTTACATTCCCAACTTCTATGACCTACTTCTGGATAGGAGTTGCCTGAAATGTTTAATCCGCCGCAATCAGGACAAGGAATTCTATGCTCATCTGGTCGGAATTTATTAAATATAAACAAGATGTCGTTATCATTTTCGATAAATTCTATTTCGGAGTTTTGTTTTTTGCGTTTTCCTCGTAAAGAAAGGCAATCTTGGAAGGTAAAACCATACCAAATATTTTTCAATTCATCTATTTTGCCAATTGTGTTTAAATCTTCAACACTTATATTTATATTAACACTAAGTTCTTCAATTGAGATTTTTTCTAAATAATAATCTGCTATAACTTTTATGATTGACTCATTGTTTGTTAATCCAGCATAATTTAGGTATTCATAACACAACTTTTCAGGATGATAAAAATTGTTAGTACACTTTTTAGGAATAAAATGTTCCGCATAAATTCCAATAATACTGTAAAGATTCCATTTTAAATTTTGACCTTTTTCGTCAAAAATATTTTCAATTATGACCGAGAGAACTCGATAATTGTCAAGAATTCTATATGCTGAATTTATTGTTGCTAAAACATAATCATAGAACGCAGTTGTACTTTGAAATTTATCATATATATCTTGAGTAAGTTTTAGAATTACCAAAGATGAAGACTCACTCTTGAAAAATTCACAAGCTGTTTTTGAAAACGCAAAAACACTATTATTATTTACTGCAGTATCATCGAAAAACTTTTGTTTAAGTTCTTTACCCTCAACACCTAATAATAATCGGTTAGACTTTTCATTTGACAAAAGCTCGTTATATATCCTGCCGAACTTCTTTGCTTGTATATCAATAGATTCATTACTGCAATCAGAAAAGCATCTTTCTTTCAATGTTTTTAGCGAGTTTTCTGTGATATTGTCATAGAAGAAGTTTAGATTATAATTATAAATTTCTTTTAAAGTTATCTTAGATAAATCAACAATATGAAGCAAGCTCGTGAATATTCCCATTAAATAATCATATAGCTTTTTTGTGTCATTATCTTTTATAGCCAAATTCCAGTTAGTTATAAATTTTTCAACAGCATCATTTTGGTGATTAACATAGTATTCATTAAGTAAAAGCTTTAGTCCGTCGTATGTTATAAGCACTCCCTCATCACAAAGCAAATGAAAAAGCTCATTTACGGATTTTTGGTCCCTATAATCATAATAATGTTTTACTAAGTTTTTGTGTTCTCGACCTATATTCCCATAGCTTTTTACAAAACTGTTTGAGAAACGCTTTACTTCTTCTGCGTTAAGGCAATAAGATTCTACAAGTATATCTTTAACAATTGAACTAGAAGAGTCATTGGTGTCATTTATATCTAAAAAGTAATTGTATAATTCTTCGACATCACTTTTTATTAAATCAAGATATGTTTCACTAATGTTCATTTCATTTAAAAATTTCTTAAGTATTTTATAACCGTTCAACAAATCACCTCATTTCGCGTTGCGGCTATTATATCACAAACAACATTTGCAAACAAGTTGTTTGTGCTTCTCTTTTTACACATTGTAATATAAAACTATATCCTCAGTATACCAAACCATCACAATCTATTCAACTATGCATTTTTTGCAAGTCCGTTTTTCAGTACACATGATTAATATTCTTTTCAATGGAATGGAATAGATTGAATCTAATACAAGTGCCTTGCAAGTGCCCACAATGATTATTTTTGAGGCACTTCAATGGATAGATGCTCTTGGCTAAATTGCCTCTGACAAAAAAATAGTGATTTTTTAAAATCGTGTGAGCTCATATATCAAGGGCTGAAAGGCCAAGAAGTTCGGGCATAAAAAAAGACCTAGTCAAAAACTAGGTCTTGGTGCGAGAGACGGGACTTGAACCCGTACGGGATTACCACACGCCCCTCAAACGTGCGCGTCTGCCGATTCCGCCACTCTCGCATATCGGTCGTTCTCTCGAACGCAAGAGACATTATAACAAACGAAACTGGCACTGTCAAGCGTTTTTTGAAAAATTTTTAATATTTTTATATTGTGTCTTTTTTTCGTTGTACGCCCTGCTTTGTTGACGGCTTTTTTCGGTGCTTTGGCAAACCTTGTGCAATGGTTGGAAAACTGTTTTCGGTTTCTGCCGTTGGTTGAATTTCATAAGTGCCATATTTATTCACCATTTCATAAGGGGACTCGGGACTATCTGGGAAATATGTCATATTTTCTTCTAGTTCTTTATAATGTGGAAATTTTTCTTTTTCTTTTTTCATTATTATCACCCATAATTATTATGGGCTTTTTTCTTCTTTACATACAAAAAACGGTAGAGAAAATTCTCTACCGTTTTCATTTTGTTAAATTCAAGCGTCTGCTTTTTCTTGTGCTTCTTTTTCGTGTTTTTCACGAAGCGCTGCATAAATTGGTTCCATCTTTTCTTTTGTGAGCGGATAACCAAATCTGAAAATGAGCCATACACTTGTGTAAACAATCGCAGGAATAATTGTGCAGATGAACATAATCTTATTACTTGTATCGTTTTCTGCAATAAAGCCGTTGCCTGCTGTAAGGCTATCATATTTTGCCCATTGAAGAAGGAAGAGTCCGCCTGCGTCAGCAATTGCCTGACCAAACTGACGGCCGAATGTATAAGCAGAATAAACTGCACTTTCATTACGAATGCCTGTTTTGTATTCCTGATAATCGATAACATCCATAACAACTGCCCAGCAAGTAAGGCTGACAAATGTATAGCCGAAACCGATAAGAAGAAGGCAAAGCATATAGAGCCATGCAGGATAAATACCCTGTGTTGGGTTTATCCACATAATGAAATCTTGGTTGTTTGCAGTAACGAAAAGGAATACAGAAGTTATTGCAGATATAATTGACATTCTTCCGCAAAGCTCTTTTTTGCCATATTTAGCAGAGAGTTTTGGTGTGAACAAAATCAATATTACCATTGGAAGATAGTTACAGATTGTTCCTACAATGCTAAGACCTGTATTTGTAAAGTAGTTCTTATAAAGATATGTGTTAAAAGACCCGAATTGAAGCTGTCCGCTGATAAGCACGCCTGACAAAGTGAGCAACACAAATGGTCTTGATTTAAAGAGTCCCTTATAAACGCCTTTCAAATCAACATTATCGTCTTCAATCGCAGGAACACGCTCTTTAACCATTCTGTGACCAACAAGGTAAGTAACTATTGAGAAGATACCCATCAAAAGTGCATACATAAACATTCTGTTACCGTCTGCAACTTCGATTTCTTTACCTGTCTGTTCGTCAAATCTGCCAGTACCAACATAAATAATCATTGGAGCGATAAGAAGAACAACTGCACCACCGATGCCAGAACCCACTGAACGAGCAGTTGAAAGAATTGTTCTGCCCTTAGGGTCATCAGTAATAACCGATGCAAGTGAGCCGAATGGAATGTTCATTGCTGTGTACATTGTGCAATACACAAGATACAAAACAATTGCAAGAACAAACAAAAGCATTGGCTTTTCTGCTAATGTCTGATTATAGAAAATTGAATTCGGGTCGTTAAACGGAATAAAGCAAACTACTGTTGAAATACCAAGTGGTACTGCAACAAGGCGCAAATACTGACGATATTTACCGTCCTTGCCTGCTTTTCTCTTTGAAACAACTGCGCCCCAGAGTGGGTCATTAACAACGTCCCAAAGACGAGTAATAATGAACATATAACCAACAAGCTTTGGTGCAATTCCAAAAACGTCAGTCATAAAAATTTTAAGATAGCTCGTAATGTATGTAAGGTTAAACATATTACCAGCTTCAGCAATAGTATAACCCGCAATATCCTTAAAGCCTATTCTATTAGGATGATTATTTATTTCTTTGACTTTCTTTTCTTTTGCCATAGAAACATTTCTCCCCCTTCTTCTATTGTTAAAAAGTATGATAACACTTTTTAATAGAAATTACAATAGGTAGAGTGAAAGCAAAAACGAAAAAGTGATGTAACAAACGATATACAAATTTGAATTTGTCTAACTCATTCATTTATACCGATTTTTATTATGGCAACAGTTATATCATCGCATTTATCAATTGCCCTTGTCTTTGCAAGGGCACAAAGTTTTTCAGGTAAGTCATAAGAAAACCCATTATCTTTGATATATGATTTAATTTCTTGAATATTGTTATCAGCCGCGCCATCGGACATCATAATTAATATATCTCCGTTTTTGAGTCCCCCATGCACCGTGCCAAACTCGGCTTGTCTTAAAATACCGATTGGCATTGCAGACTTTTTGATTTCAGTTACCTTGCCCTGTCGCACCAATAAAGAAACCGTCGCACCTGCTTTGTAAATTACAGCTTGTCCTGTATATAAATTAAGTTTCAAAATATCAAGAGTTGCAAGGGACTCTTCACGGCTTTTCACAAGCATTGCAGAGTTAACAAGTCTTAATGCGCAAGGAAATGAAAAGCCCGAGACAATAAGTCTTGAAAACATTGATGATGCCATTATTCCATCAATAGCGGCACGACTACCTGTGCCCATCCCATCACTTAAAACTGCAATAAAATTACCTTTTCCGTCATAAAAAGAGTCAAAACAGTCCCCACAGACTTCACCCTCTTCACCCGATGACTGATAATAAATACATTCTGCTGAAAAGTCCGTATTCTCCCAGAAAAACAAGATTTTTTCTTTTTCGTTTTTTATGCTTGATGGTGTTGCAAACTGAGTTTCTGTTACATTTTCTATACAGTTTTTGATTTCACTTTCATCAACCTTGCTATCGACAGAGAATGACACATTAACAAATATATTCCCCCACTCGTCTTCATAGCAATTCACAGAAGAATCCAGGCCTAAATTGTCAACACTGCTTTTTATTGTGTCTGACTTATTTGCAAGAAGCGTTATATTGCTTTGCACATCACAGAGCATATCGTCAAGCATATCGCAGACATTTTCAAATTGGTCAGCAGTTATTTTTCGCATTTCATTTATTCTCCCCTCAGCACCAAGTCTTGCAGAATATGATGAATAGTTTTTATTAAAGCTATCACAAAGCGACATTATTCTTATACACCTGTTTTGTAGTGATGTGGGTGATGATGACGGGGTAACACTACCCGTTTTTCTTATTTCTTCAATCATCACATCAAACTCACTTGCTGTGCCTGAAAATCCGTTGCGCCAGCATTTTTCAAAGCTTGCACAATCGGTACAAACATTATCTCTTACACGAAGATAAACCCCCGTTGTATCTGGCGCTGCTTTTTCTTTTAGAATTTCAGCAACTTTTGTCACCATTCCTGACATATCACCAACTGCACTCTTTGCAAGTTTAAGCCTTGAAATCAGCATATTTTTAACAGCCAAACCCTCTCCTGACAAGGCAGAAATCGAAATTTGTGCTTTGACTTCTGTAAACCATTTCTGTGGGGTTAAGATAAACAGAATTGATGCCAACGCGGTTTCGATAAGCATTGAAAAATCTGCTTTTGTACCATCAAAATACAAAAACAACGCACCGAATGAAAAAATATATGCAAATGCGCAAAGGACTCGTCCCGAATATGAGAAAACACCTGAAAAAAGTCCTGCAACACAATAACAAAACGACAATGGTGTCACCGTACCCGTCAAGGCAAAGCCCAAAGACGCACCTGTGCCAATTATTGCTCCCCCACCTTCTCTAAAAAGGAATGACGAACAAATAATAATATATGAACAAATTGCGCCCGAAAGGGAAATTCCCAACAGATTAACACTCTTTAACGACAATATTAAAATAAGCATTGATATGACCGTCCCAGTCAGTTCTCTTGCGGAGATGTATCCCCTGTTTTTAAGCTTTTTTATAACTAAAAAACTAACTGCAAAGAAATAAGCCGAGCCAAAAGCTGAAACAGTTTCTGCTATAAACAAAAATAGTTTTCGTGCGTCAAAAGATGATGTTATTGTCACCACAGCCCCTGTTGAAATAGTGGCAAAGAATGAAATCAATGCGGGAACAAAAAGCTTTTCCCTAAGAGAATCAAAGGTGTTGGTATAAACCTTTAAAATATAGACAATAATCAGCGCCATAACATAACGAAATGCCATTAAATATTCACTTGAAATTATGTAACCAAGCATTGCGCCAAGGCACGAAAACAAAGTATTCTCGCGATTTGTTCCGCTACAAAAAGCAATACCTAAAGGAGAAAAATATGTTTCTTTTGATGCGGATGCTGTGAGCATTCCTACCCCAAAATGAGCGCATTGAATAATTACCGATTTAGCCAAATCAGAAAGTTGTATTCTGTCACTATTCGGGAGAGTGCCAAACTCATTATTCTTCATTTTTTCACCTTCCAAGCATATTTTATCGTACTCATTATTATATGCTTGTCCCAACGGTGATTTTTGGTGCATTTGGTCTGTAATTTTTGTTTTGTTTTGTCGTTTTGAGCAAATAGAAATCGCAATACATAGAATAATTATTTTTATCTTTTCAAACCTGTTTTTTTGTGTTAAAATGAATTGTTCACAAAAAGGAGTGAGTTTATGTCAAAAGTTTTTACTGTTGTTTCAGGTAAGGGTGGCGTCGGGAAGTCCACTTTCTGCACAAATATTGCAATCTCTCTTGCCGAACAGAATAAAAAAGTTTTACTTATAGACGGTGATGCCGGTCTTCGCAGTCTTGATTTGCTTCTTTCTGTTGATTCAATGGTGGTTTATGACTGGCTTGATATTATTGAAAACCGTTGTGACCATAATAAAGCTCGTTTGTTTTTCAACGACAATCTTCAACTTTTGCCTGCACCCATTACATACCCTGACTCACTCACAAAAGAGATTTTTATGGATATGATTGGCAAATTTAGGGAAGAATATGATTATATTATTATCGATTCTCCTGCGGGCACAGGCGAATTGCCTTTGCTTTATTCAGATTGCAGTGATATGTGCATTGTTGTTGCTACTCCTGATGAAGTGAGTGCAAGAAGTGCTTGCGCAGTCGGTAATGCTTTGATTAAGCAAGGTGTTAAAGAAGATAATCTTCGTCTTATTATCAACCGTTTTGACGAAAAAGCAGTAAAAAGAGGCAAACTTTTAAATATTGACGATATGATTGACAGAACTTATATCCGTCTTTTAGGCGTTGTGCCTGAAGACCGAAATTTAATGTATTTTTCTGTAACCGAAAACTTGCTTTCTGACCATTCTAATACTAAATTTGCTTTCGGGAATATTGCTAAACGAATTTTGGGTAAAGAAGTTCCAATTTTATTGTAAAAAAATGTTGAAAACTTGATATTTTTTTGTTATTATAATATTTGATTTGTTATACTAAATTATCTATGCGCATGTTTTTATAAAAACGAAAGGGGTTAAATTATGAACATAGCACTTATGGCACACGACTCAAAAAAAGAACTTATGACACAGTTCTGCATTGCTTATTGTGGAATTCTCTCACGTCATTCTCTTTGTGCTACCGGGACAACGGGCAAAATGGTATCAGAAGCTACCGGACTTAAAATTCAACAATTTTTAAGTGGTTCTCAGGGTGGCGACCAGCAAATCAGTTCTCGAATTGCTTGCAACGAAATTGACTTGTTACTTATGTTCCGTGACCCACTTAACCCTAAACCACACGAACCAAAAGACAACACATTGCTTCGTCTTTGTGATGTGCATAATGTTCCTGTTGCTACAAACATTGCAACAGCAGAAGCGCTCATTCACTCACTTGAACGCGGTGACCTTGACTGGCGTGACATTATCAATCCAAAGAGATAAAAACAAAATAAATTTAAAGATGCCTCACTTTTTCAAGGTGAGGCACACCTAATATATAAGGATAATTTTTAAGGAAGATATTTATGGCTTTAATTACAAACGCTATTAAGGGTACACAAGATACTCTGCCAAACGAAAGTTACAAAATTCAATATATTGAATCATCAGCTCGTGAAACTGCTGAAAACTTCGGTTTTCGCGAAATGAGAACACCAGTTTTTGAACATACAGAACTTTTTCAGCGTGGTGTTGGTGAAACAACCGACGTTGTTCAAAAAGAAATGTACACATTTGAAGATAAAGGTGGTCGCAGCATCACTCTTCGTCCTGAAGGAACAGCAGGTGCTGTAAGAGCATTTCTTGAGCACGGACTTTTTAACGAAGCATTACCACAAAAGATATTCTATCTCACATCTTGCTATCGTTATGAAAAACCTCAAGCAGGCCGTCTTCGTGAATTCCATCAATTTGGTGTTGAGTGCTTTGGTGCAGGTGCACCTAGTGCTGACGCTGAAGTTATTTCACTTGCTCACGAATTTTTCAATTATTTAGGAATCAACAATTTAAGTCTTGAAATCAACTCAATCGGTTGTCCTGAATGCAGAAAGAATTATCACAAAGCACTCAAAGAATATTTTGAACAATATAAAGGTGACCTTTGCGAAACTTGTTTAGGTCGTCTTGACAGAAACCCAATGAGAATTCTTGACTGCAAGAGCCCTATTTGCTCTGGTATTGCTGACAAAGCACCAACAGTTATTGAGTTTCTTTGCGAAGATTGTCACAATCACTTTGAAAGTGTTAAGAAATATCTTGATGCTATGGAAATTGAATACACGGTTAACCCACAAATCGTTCGTGGTCTTGACTATTACACAAGAACTGTTTTTGAGTTTGTTTCAAAAGAAATTGGTGCTCAAGGCACAGTTTGTGGCGGTGGTCGTTATGACGGACTCATTAAAGAAATGGGTGGTCAACCACTCCCCGCTTGCGGTTTCGGTTTAGGCCTTGAAAGACTTCTTCTTTTAATGGAGGCGCAGGGCACAAAATTCCCAGAACCTAAAAAATGTGATTTATATATTGCAAGTATGGGTGAAAACGCAAATATCAAAGCTGCCGCCATTGCAAAAGAGCTTCGAAGCGAAGGAATGTGTGTTCAGTTCGACACGGTTGGTCGTGGACTTAAAGCACAAATGAAATATGCTAACAAAATTGGCGCGCTTTACACTCTTGTTCTCGGTGATAATGAAATCGAAACAGGTAATATTAAAATTAAGAATATGGAAACAGGCAATGAATCAGAAATGGAACTTGCTGATTTTGCCGAGAATTTTCAGGCTAAGGTGATTGCAGATGCTATGTCAGAATTTGAATCACTGGGTATGGAAGGCTTGGACTTATCAACTCTTCTCGGAGGTGTAGAATAATGGATACAATGAACGGATTAAAAAGAACTGACTACTGTGGCACTTTGAATGCTGACTTCGTTGGCAAAGAAGTTACAGTTGCAGGCTGGGTGCAGCGTCGTCGTGACCTTGGTGCTCTTATTTTCATTGATTTAAGAGACAGAACAGGTGTTGTTCAACTTGCTTTTGACGATAATACAGACAGAGAAATTTTTGACAAGGCTTTCTCGGTTCGTAGTGAATATGTACTTATGGCAAAGGGCGTTGTCCGTGAGCGTTCTTCAAAAAACAAGGATATTCCAACAGGCGACATTGAAATTGAAGTTAAAGATTTAAGAGTTGTTGGTGTCAGCGAAACACCACCTTTTGAAATCGTTGAAAATTGTCAGACATCAGAGGTTACAAGACTTAAATATCGTTATCTTGACCTTCGCCGTCCTGACTTGCAGAAGAATATTCTTCTCCGCCACAAAATTACAAAAATTACTCGTGACTATTTTGATGAAAACGGATTTATTGAAATTGAAACTCCAATGCTTATCCGTTCAACTCCCGAAGGCGCTCGTGACTTCCTTGTTCCATCAAGAATTCATAATGGAAGCTTCTATGCTCTTCCACAGTCACCACAGCTTTACAAACAGCTTTCAATGGTAGCAGGATTTGACAGATATATGCAGATTGCCCGTTGTTTCCGTGACGAGGACCTTCGTGCTGACCGTCAACCTGAATTTACACAGATTGACCTTGAAATGTCATTCGTTGATGTTGACGATGTTATGAATATGGGTGAAGGCTATATCCAAAGAGTATTCAAAGAGGCTATGGGCGTTGACATTCAGTTGCCACTCCCACGCCTTACTTATAAAGACGCTATGGAGCGTTACGGTTCTGACAAGCCTGACACCCGTTACGAGATGGAACTTTGCGATTTAGGCGATGTTGTTAAGGGTTGTGGCTTTGGCGTATTCACATCAGCACTTGAAGCAGGCGGTGCAGTTTACTGTATCACAGCTAAAAATGCAGTCAATACTCTTACAAGAAAAGAAATTGATAAATTAACAGAATTTGTTCGCGGTATCGGTGCAAAGGGACTTGCCTTCGCTCGTCTTATGCCTGATGGAACAGCATCTTCATTCGCAAAATTCCTTACAGAAGACGAAATGACAGCACTTCTTAACAAAGCAGGAGCAGAAACAGGTGACGTTGTGCTCATCGTTGCTGATACAAAGAAAAACAGTGTTCTTTCAGTTCTTGGCGCACTCCGTCAGGAAGTTGCAAAGAAACTCGATATCATTCCAACAGATAAGTTCAATCTTCTTTGGATTACAGAGTTTCCATTCTTTGAGTGGGACGAAGACGCACAGACTTTTGTTGCTATGCACCACCCATTCACTTCACCTATGGATGAGTGTTTGGAATATCTCGAAACAGACAAAGCACAGGTTCGTGCAAAGGCTTATGACCTTGTTCTCAATGGTGTTGAATTGTCATCAGGTTCAATCCGTATTACTGACCCTGCACTCCAAAAGAGAATGTTCTCTCTTCTTGGTCTTTCTGATGAAGAAGCTTATGAGAAATTCGGGTTCTTGACAGATGCATTCAAGTTTGGTCCTCCACCACACGGCGGTATGGGCATCGGTCTTGACCGACTTGTTATGCAGATGATTGGTGCAGAGTCGCTTCGTGATGTTATCGCATTCCCGAAACTCCAGAATGCAAGTGAACCAATGACAGAGTGTCCATCACCTGTTGATACACTTCAGCTTGATGAACTTGGAATTGCAGTTAAAGAAACAGAGGAATAATTTATGAATAAAGCAAATAGACAATTGAATATTATTTTAATGTCTTTGGTGCTTCTTTTCTCTTTTGGTATAACAGCATTTGCAGAGAATACGGTTAAAGTCCCAAATTATTTAACGGTGACACCAATTCGCATTTTCTTTGCCTGTGTTGTTATTGTCGGTTTTGTTGTTATGGAAATTCTTTTTAACAGAATCCGTACTAAACGAATCGAAAAGAGAAATAATAAAAAGTAAAAGGAAACTGCTCAGCTAAAACTGAGCAGTTTGTTTTTTGTATTGTTATTTAATTCCTTTTATGTTATACTTTTTGCAGATTTAAAAGTGGGAGGTCCACATTATGTTATATTTTTATCCCGAAGATTTTGGCGCACTTGGTAACGGTGTAAATAACGACTGTCATGCTATTCAATCTGCTATTGACAAAGCGGAAGAAAACGGTGGCGGTACAGTTGTGCTCACAAGTGGCAAGACGTATTATTCTGATTCAATCCGTATGAAGAAAAATGTTGAGTTGCATCTTCAAAAAGGTTCTCGTCTTAAAGCAACTGACAATATTGACGGTTATATCCGCCCTTGCAATATGATTAACGACCCTAAAACTGCACTAATTGGTAACCCTGTAACAGGCAAACCATCATTTGTGTTCATTTATGGTTACGAGGCAGACGGATGCACAATTTCAGGTGAAGGCACTATTGACGCTAACGGTCATGCATTTGTTGAAAGAAAGGATAAATATTATGTAACGGGTAATTTCTACCCACGCCCAACAGTAATTTATGTTGAAAAGAGTAACAACATCACATTCAAAGATGTGACAATCATTGACGCACCTTTCTGGACACTTCACCCAGCAGGTTGTGACGATGTGCTTATTTCTCAAATCCGTATTCTTAATGACCTTGATGTTGCAAATTCTGACGGAATTGACCCAGACCATTGTACAAATGTTAGAATTTTAGGTTGCCACGTTGAATGTGCAGATGACTGTATCTGTCTTAAAACATCAAAGGGCAATGCAGAATATGGTCCTTGTGAAAATATTATTATTGCCAACTGCACACTTATTTCAACATCTGCTGCTATTAAAATCGGTACAGAGGGTGTTGGTGATTTCCGTAATGTTATAGTTGATAACTGCATCATTTCACGAAGCAATCGTGGACTTTCAATTCAGATTCGCGACAGCGGTAATGTTGAGAATGTTACATATTCAAACTGTATTATCGAAACCCGTCGTTTTTGCCCTGACTGGTGGGGCACAGCCGAGCCAATTGTGATTACAACATTTAATCGTGACGAAAACACAAAGTCAGGTAAAATCAAGAATATCCGTTTCCGTAACATTACTTGCAAAGGCGAAAACGGTGTGCTTATTCACGGCACAGAAGAAAATATGATTGAAGATGTAACCTTTGAAAATGTAAGCGTTACAATGACAAAGACATCAAAATGGGATTGTGGTCTTTATGATTTAAGACCTTGCTTACAGTATGGTGTTGAAAAGTATAAGAATAGTGGTTTCTTTATTAGAAACGCAAAGAATGTGCTTATAGAAAAATCATCTGTGCAATGGGGCAACATTTGTGACGATTATGACAAAGCAATCGATGCAGAAAATATACCAAATCTTGAGTTAATAAGATTTACAGGCACAGACGCACAATAAATGACAAAAAATTAACCCGACCATAAGGTCGGGTTATTATTTTTGTGTTTCTTATTTCATTACACCATATATTGCTGGAACAAACCAACCAAGAATTGTTGGCACTGCAAATGAAAATGCGATTGATGTTAAAAGTGTTAAACCAAATTTTTCAAGTCTTGCTCCAACAAAGAAGATTGCATAAAAAGGTGCTACAAGAATCTTGCTGATTTTCTTATTGTTGTTTATAAAGAAATTCTCTTTAAGCATCATAACATCTTCAATTTGTGGAAAAAGATTTGTGCAAAGTGAAATTCCAAGGTATAGACAAATCCAAGCCAAGACATCGTTATATTTACCAAAGTAATAAACTGTTGTTGCGCCATTCATAAGCAACAAGAAACCAAGTGCTAAATTGAAAAAGAATGGAATGAAACAAACATCAAAACTTGCGCCTTTTCTCTTAATCAATTCGTGGTCAACATGGCTGAGCATTTCGTTTGCCTGAATAACTCTTGCATCATCAACAATTACCTTTGTCCAGCGACAACTCATATGTTCAAAGAATGCATGAAGAATTGCACCAGGTAATGTAAGAAATTTTACGATTATATAAACTGTTCTCATCATAATAAATCATATCTCCCGCTCATTACAATTTCTTCAAGTGTGATTTTGCCATCTTTATAATCTGTTACATCTTGTGAGAATGGAATTCCATATTCACCTGAATCTTTGATTTCTTTTTCAAGTTCTTCATACGCTTCAGTATTCTTTGTTGCAAGAGCAAGAATTGCAAGAATATCTCTTGACTGACTATCAACTGTTTCAAGTGAATCCATCTGATATGTGCAACACTCTTCTGCTGACTCATAAGCATCTGTATATTTGCCGAGCATAACAAGATTGAGTGTCTTTTGCATTGAAAGAGTGTAACCAATTTGCGCAACAAGGTTATATCCATCTTCAAGCTCTGCCAAACTGTTTAAACCCTCAACACAAGTATCAACTGCTCTTTGATAATTCTTATCACGATAACGATAAAGCATTGACATAATAAGGTTATCATCAGTACCCTCTGCGTTCATTTTCTTAATGTTTTCAACCAGAGCCTCAGCTTTGTCATATTGCTCTGTGCTCACATAAGCACTTGCAAGAATTGGTTTCCAAACTCGGTCAACATATTCTGTATGTCCCATTGCTTTTTCAAGATATTCAATCATTACAGCGTCGCCCTTTTCATTGGACTGTGCCGCTGCATATTTATAAATATTGAGCCATCCCTCGTCATAAATGTAACCCTTTTGTGCACCGGCAGGAACTTCTTCATATTCTGTTTCATCAAGATAAGAACCATTATTTTCATATATTTTTTTGCCTGAAAGAGAATCAAGTTCAGCAATAATTTTGTCATATTCATCAATGTCGTAATCTTCAAGATGCCGTTGAATCATAATCGTTGTTGCTTGCATCAAACTCATTTCTTCATCAATTTCTGAAACTTCTTTTAACATAAATAGAAGAAGATTAGAATTGCCAAAATATGAAAACGCATTAGTAACCATTTCCATATTGTTTGCTTTATAACCAGCAACAATTTGCTTTGCATAAAGTTTCTTGTAATTTTCTCTCAATTCTTCTTCAATGCAGGCCTCTGCCATATCATAATCGCTGACTGCTGAATATAACTTATTTGCTTTAAAGTTTTTATCACCGTTTTTCATATATGAAAAGGCAGGTGTGTCGATTGCAAAATTGATTACACCGAGAATCAAAATGCCCAAGATAACTACAACTGAAACAAGGCCTTTCCAGTCATAAGGATATTTCTCAAGAATTGCTTCACATTCTTCACAGAAAACACTATCCGGATTTTTCTTTGTCCCCCTTGGTCTTTCGCCACAGCACTCGCAGTTGTTGTCAAAATCAACTACAGCTTTGCGTTTTTCATCAAGAGAAACTGTTTTTGGGTCATAACCCTCAACTTCAATGCTATCAATATCGAAGTCATCTGTTTCTTCTGCCTCTTCTTGTGCTTTGCTGAGTTCTTCTTTGAAAATTCGAACAAGTTCGTCCATCTCGTCACGATAATTTTCATTTTCAGGTGTATTTCCGTCAAGCTTTTTCTTATCGTCCAACTTTATTCCTCCTTTGGAATATTATTGTTTATAAATTACTGTTCGTTTGCACCACAGCATTTTTTATATTTTTTACCACTACCACAAGGACATGGGTCGTTTCTACCAACCTTTTGTCCTTTTTTAACCGGTTGCTTTTTCTCACTGCCGTCTGTACCACCACTTGTTGCAGTAATCTTCGCTGCCTGTTCACGCTTAACATCCTCTTCACTCTTCAACTTGAAAAGAAGAAGTGTTGTAACTGTGCCCTCACGGATAAGCGCTGTCATTTCGTCAAACATATCAAAACTTTCCATACGGAATGCAACAACAGGGTCTTGCTGTGCATAAGAACGAAGATAAATACCGCGCTTTAATTCTTCCATTGCATCAAGGTGGTCCATCCAACGCATATCAACATTGTGAAGAAGAACCTTACGCTCTAATTCTGACATAATTTGTTCGCCATATTCAGCGCTCTTTGCGTTATAAATATCCATAGCTTTATTATAGAAATATTCTTTAAACTGCTCTGGACTATTGTAACTATCTTCAATGTCAGGACCTGCAAGATATTTGAATTTATTAATGAGTCCGTTGATATTCCAATCTTCAACCGCATTCCCCGCAGGGCAATAGAAATCAACCGTTTCATTCACATAGTCATCAATCATTTTAAGGATTGTTGCATGAATATCTGCACCATCGAGCACCTTGTTACGCTGACCATAGATAACTTCTCTCTGCTTATTCATAACATCGTCGAAACGAAGAACATTACGACGCATTGCAAAGTTATTGCCTTCAACTTTCTTCTGTGCACCCTCGATTGTGCTTGTGAACATTTTTGCTTCAACAGGAATATCACCCATACTCTTGAATGTATCAAGAATATTATAGAAACGGTCACCTGCGAACAAACGAAGCAACTCGTCTTCTGCTGAAAGATAGAACTTACTTCTACCAGGGTCACCCTGACGACCTGCACGACCACGAAGCTGATTATCAATTCTTCGTGATTCGTGACGCTCTGTACCGATAATAAAGAGACCACCTGCTTCGCGCACCTTATCTGCCTCGTCGCGAAGTTGCTCTTTATATTTCTTTTCAAGTTCCTGATATGTTTTTCTTGCTTCGAGAATATCTGTATTATCTGTTTCCGCAAAGCCTGTTGCCTCTGCAATAAGCTCGTCAGAATAATCCATTCTTCTCATTTCGTTTCTTGCCATATATTCTGGGTTACCACCCAAGATAATGTCAGTACCACGACCTGCCATATTAGTTGCAATTGTAACTGCTCCAAATTTACCTGCCTGTGCAATAATTTCTGCTTCTTTGTCATGATATTTAGCATTGAGCACTTCGTGTTTAATGCCACGCTTTTTAAGAACCTTACTTAAAAGTTCACTCTTTTCAATGTTAGTTGTACCAACAAGAACGGGTTGACCCTTTGCATTACATTCAAGCACCTGTTCAATAATTGCATTATATTTTGCAATCTCTGTTTTATAAAGAACATCGTCTTCGTCGTTACGGATAACAGGTTTATTTGTTGGAATTTCAATAACATCAAGTTCATAAATTTCTTGGAACTCGTGTTCTTCTGTCATAGCAGTACCTGTCATACCAGAAAGCTTGTTGTAAAGTCTGAAATAGTTCTGGAATGTGATTGTTGCAAGAGTTTTTGACTCTCTTTCAACCTTAACATTTTCTTTTGCCTCAATAGCCTGATGAAGACCGTCAGAATAACGACGACCAATCATAATACGACCTGTGAACTCGTCAACGATAAGCACTTCGCCATCTTTTACAACATAGTCAACATCACGTTTCATAACGCCGATTGCTTTAATTGCAAGGTCGATATGATGTTGAATTGTAAGATTTTCAACATCTGCAAGGTTTTCGATGCCGAAGAATTTTTCTGCTTTCTTGATACCGTTCTGTGTAAGTGACGCTGTTTTGGCTTTTTCATCAACAACGAAATCGTCATCGTCACTTGCAAAACTTTCAACGCCCTGTTTTGCATCAACTTCTTTAACCTTACACATTTTAAGGCGCTTTGCAAACTCATTTGCAATCTTATAAAGTTCTGTTGATTTGTCACCCATACCAGAAATGATAAGAGGTGTTCTTGCTTCGTCAATAAGGATTGAGTCAACTTCGTCAACAACTGCAAAGTTATGTCCACGCTGAACTCTCTGCTCTGCATAAATAACCATATTATCACGAAGATAGTCAAATCCCATTTCGTTGTTTGTACCATAAGTAATATCACAGTCATAAGCAGCTCTTCTTTGTTCGCCATCTAAATCATGAACGATAAGACCAACTGTAAGACCTAAGAAACGATAGAGTTTGCCCATCCACTCAGAGTCACGACGAGCAAGATAGTCGTTGACAGTAACAATATGAACACCTTTACCTGAAAGCGCATTAAGATATGCTGGAAGAGTTGCAACAAGTGTTTTACCTTCACCTGTTCTCATTTCAGCAATTCGGCCTTGATGAAGAACAATACCACCGGTAATTTGCACAGGGAAATGACGCATATTAAGAACACGGGCAGATGCTTCTCTACAAGTAGCAAATGCTTCGGGCAAAATATCATCAAGTGTTTCACCTTTTTGTAATCTTTCTTTAAACTCAATAGTTTTTGCTTGAAGTTGTGCATCAGTTAATCCTTTGTATTCTTCTTCAAGAGCCAAAACTTTTTTCTGAATAGGCATTATTCTCTTAACTTCTCTGCTTGAATAATCACCAAAGATTTTTTTCAATAAAGACATAAACTTTTATCCTTTCAGTTGTATAAAAAACAACATTATCTATGTTTTTAATGTGATTTATAAATTTTTATCTATAATCACCCATTATTACTAGCATATTATATCATACAATTTATAAAAAATCACTAACAAATTGTTAATTTTTGCAAGTTTTTTTCTTGATTTTATACAGAAAATTTGGTATTCTTATATTAGGTTTATAGTTTTTGCGAAAACCTACGTTAAAAGCGTAATTTTTTTCGAAGGAGGAATCAGAAATGACTGATTCAAGAACATTGGCTTACATAAATATGTATGCTGTTCTCGGCACATTGGAAAACCTTTGTGAACTCGACGAAAAAGCTAAAGAAATTATTTCTACTATTGAAAAACCAATTTCAGTGGCTTTCGATGTTAAAGGTGGCCCAAGCGCTACACTCACATTCTCTAAAAACGGTTGCCGTATGGACGATGGCGTTAAAGCTGATTGCGACATCAAAATCCCTGTTGCTAACTGTGACAAGTTCAACGGAATTATCGACGGCAAAGTAACCCCTATTCCAACAAAGGGTCTTACAAAGGTTAATTTCCTTTTAAAGACATTCACAGCACTTACTGACAGACTCACAGAAGTTATGAGACCATCAGAAGAAGCACTTAAAGATGCTGATTTCTTCCGTCTTAACACTCTCTGCACATTCTATACAGTTTCAGTTGCTATTTCACAGATTGGCAATCAAGATGCTATCGGTAAATTCAGTGCATCAAACATTGTTGACGGTGATATTCAGATTGGTATCACAGACACAGTTTATGCTACTATCCGTGTTAAAGATAATCATCTTATTACAATCAAGCAAGCTTCTGACAAACCTCGTGCAATTATGGAATTCTGTGACATTGAACTTGCAAATGCACTTTTCGCAGGTACAGTTAACTCAATCGACCATGTAGGTAATGGTAACATCACAATCCGTGGCCTTATCTCAATGGTTGACAATGTAAACCGTATCCTTGACAGAGTTGCATTGTACTTAGCATAAGGAGGACACTAACAATGAGTAAATTCCCATTATACGATACCACAAAAAGCCGTGAGATGTTTAACCGTGCAACAAAGGTTATCCCATCAGGTATTTATGGTCACTTAGGTCCTGCTGAGGGTCAGTGGATTCCTGTTAACAGATGGCCATCTTTTGCAGAAAAAGCACAGGGCTCATATTTTTGGGACGTTGACGGCAACAAATACATTGACTATATGTGCGCTTATGGTCCTAATGTTTTAGGTTATAATGACCCTGATGTTGACGCTGCTGCACTTGCACAGTTAAAACTCGGCAACTGCACAACTGCACCTGGAAAGGTTATGGTTGAGTGTGCTGAAACACTTGTTGATACAGTTGCTTCTGCTGACTGGGCATTCTTCTGCAAGAATGGTTCAGACACAACAACACTTGCAACAATGGCAGCAAGAGCACATACACATAAAAAGAAAATTATCTTCTTGAAATACTACTATCACGGAGATTTCCCATGGGCACAGAAAATTGACTACCCGGGTATCACTCCTGAAGACGTAGCAAACAATATTATCTGTCCTTGGTTTGACCTTGATGCTCTTCAGAAAGCATATGACGATAACAACGGTGATATTGCTGGTCTTATCGCTCAGCCTTATGACCACGGTAACTTCAAAGACAACGAAGTTGCTTCAAAGGAATACTGGCAAGCAGTTCGTAAATGGTGTGACGACCACGGTGTTGTCCTTATCATTGACGATGTTCGCGCAGGTTTCCGTCTTGACCTTGCAGGTTCTGACCACTATTATGGTTTCAAAGCAGACCTTATCTGCTTCTGCAAAGCACTTGCTAACGGTTACAATATGTCAGCACTTTGCGGTGGCGAGCATATGAAAGCAACTGTTTCAGGTGTTACATACACAGGTTCATATTGGCTCAGCTCTGTTCCTTTCGCAGCTTGTATCGCTTGTATCAACAAGATGAAAGCTCTTGACACACCAACAATGTTCCGTCGTCTTGGTAAGATGGTTACTGACGGTTTCGTTGCAGCTGGTGCAGAGCACGGCTTTGACCTTAAAGTTTCAGGTGAACCTGCACTCTTCTATTTGAGAATTGCTAACGATGACAACCTTATGCTTCATCAAGAATGGGTTGCAGAATGTGTTAACCGCGGTTTGTTTATCACATCTCACCACAACCATTTCATTAACGCATCTCTTACAGAAGAAGACATTAAGAAGTCTATTGAAATTGCAGAAGATGCATTCTCAGTAGTTGCAAAAAATCACCCAGAGCTTAGAGGCTAATCAAATAAATTATAGCGGGGTGGGGACCCCGCTTCTAATAAAATTTTCTTGGAGGGAAAATTATGGCTAATTTATCAAAAGCAGAATGGCTTGCACTCGAAAAGAAAGCCCTCGACCTTCGTAAACTCTGCGTTCAGACAACAGTTTGGGCAGGTAGCGGACACTTCGGCGGCGGTATGAGTGTTATGGACCTTCTCACAGTTCTTTATCACAAATATCTCAACATTAAGGTTGACGAACCAAAATGGGACGACCGTGACAGATTTATTCTTTCAAAGGGTCACGCAGCAATCGCTTATGCTCCTGTTCTTTGTGACAAAGGTTTCAACGATGTTGAAATGCTCAAATCATTCAACCTTTCAGGTTCAAAAATGGGTATGCACCTTGACTCAAACAAAGTTGTAGGCGTTGACGCTT
>CALBNX010000056.1 GCA_937896885.1 uncultured Clostridia bacterium | reverse complement strand
TAAGCCAATGACCTTGTGTAGTGCAGACGCATTCGGCTGTTAACTGGCTTATAAATTTGACCGTTCAGTGAACGATTAGTTAAATTTATAAGTGGGAAGAAACACAGAGCATTGCGACTGCTCCAAGGAAAGCAATGCGACAATGTTTCTGACCGAATGGGTCGTTGGTATATTTTAGAAACTCTTGAGAAATCAAGGGTTTCTGTTTTTTACGCCTAAAATTCATGTTTACAGTACGTGACATCCCTTTAAGGACTAGTAGGACTCGAACCAATGATTTGACTTTCATATAACTGATGTGTATAATCTTCATAAGAGGTGTTTTTTATGAACAAAGATGTATTTGGTGTTAAATTAGTTTATAAATATGTTGTTCACAGCCAAGAGCCACAAGTGTTATATGAGGAACAGATTTTAAAAATAAACGCAGATTCTTTTGATGAGGCATATCAAAAATCAGATAAGTTTGTTGAATCGTATAAGGATAAATATACAAACATTAATGGAGATAATGTAGAGATTTCTTTATATAAGCAAGTTGATTGCTTCAAATGTTATGAAGACGATGGAGATATTGAAGAAATATATTCTGGATTTTTAAAGTTAGATAATAATGCATTAAAATCAATTACTACTCCTTGTGAAGCCGATGATTTATTTATATTACGACATGAATGATTATATTTTACAGGGGTGTCAATTCGTCTTGTAAAAACAAAAAGCACACCAATCGGTGTGCTTTTTGTTTTGCTTTCTTCAATTAGATTTAAGCCAATGACCTTGTGTAGTGCAGACGCATTCGGCTGTTAACTGGCTTATAAAATTGACCGTTCAGTGAACGATTAGTCAAATTTATAAGTGTGAAGAAACAAGAGCATTGCGACTGCTCCAAGGGAAGCAATGCGACAATGTTTCTGACCGAATGGGTAGTTGATTTGTTGCTAATATATTGATATAATGATATTGAGGTGATATTATGTCGGCACAGATTATTAAAACTGAGAGATTAGTTTTAAGAGGTATTAAAAAATGTGATGCGAAAAATATGGAATACCTATTAAACCCTGTAATTGAAAATTTAAGCGGACCATATATGCCACATAATAAAAAACAACTTAAACAGCATATTGAGAAAATTAAAGGTGATACATCATGGGGCGTTACACTAGATAATGGTACATTTATTGGTGATATAGGTATCTATTCTGTTATTGATAATAAAATAGGTGAAATCGCTTGGTATGTTGACCCTGCATATTGGAATAATGGTTATGCTTTTGAAGCTAGCAACGCAATATTGAAGTTTTGCTTTGTAACTCTTGGTTTTGTAAGAATAAGTGCACAAATATCTGCTGATAACCAAAAGTCAAGACATCTTGCAGAAAAATTAGGATTTGAATTACACGCAATATTGCCATATGCAAATCTTGGTGGCAAAATTACTGATATTGCTTATTATTCTTTAATTAGTAAGGAGAATACATAATGAAATTCCTTAATAACAGTGACAAGCATTTAATGGCGGTTTTACCAGACATTATTTTTGAAAAACTTAATAAAAAGGCTGTGAATTTTAAATTCATCGGTGGCGGTAGTTATGGTAGGGTGTATAAAACTACTCTTTCCGATGGTGAAATAATTGCCATTAAAGGTTACAAACTTGAAGGTATGAACCAAGAAGAAGCATATCAATTATGCTTCTTATCAAAGAACACAAGTGTTGAAATGCCTGAAGTACTGTTTACTTATGAAGATAACGATACTGCAATTTTAGCTATGACCTTTGTTGAAGGACAAAATGTTTTAAATCCAATATTTTTGCTTAAAAGTAAGAGTCAAAAACAAAAATTTGCAGACGAAGTCATTTCGGGTATGCTTGAGTGGCATAGTGTTACCAATGACAAGTTTGGCGAGTTGTCAAATCCTGTTTATGACAGTTGGTATGATTATTACAAAAAAGAAAAGCAAGAGCCTTGGCTTAAAGCCTTGAATGAATTGACTGAAAACGGAAAATTTAGCAAGAAAAAGATGAGAGTTTTATATGAGGCAACAGAACTTTTTAATAAATTACCACAAGAAAACACAAAACCTGTCCTCATACATGCCGACCTTAATATAATGAACATAATGGCTGACCCAAACACATTCAAGTTAACTGGATTTATTGACCCTTGTGGTAGTATCTGGGCGGACAGAGAATATGATTTGTTTCAATTCCGTAATATGTGGGGCGACGCTTATGGATTGTATGAAACATATAAAAGTAAGTGCGAAATGTCTGAACTTACCGATTTTAGAGTTGCTTATTATGGTGCTATGCTTGAAGCATCAATGCGACTTAAAGGCGGTCACATTGTGCCACTTTGGGAAGACTTGAATTTTGCACGAGTTAAAAAGGAAATGAAGAAGATATAGAACAGTATATAATAAGATTTGACAAATTTGAATTTGTCGAGTTCATTTTTGTGAGTTATTGTCTTTTTGCTTTTTTTATGCTACAATTTTCTTGGTGATTTGAATGGATAAAAAACTTTATATTCGTGGCAAGTTGGGGCAATATTGGTATAATTTTACTGAGGCACTTGTATATGCCCTTACTGTGCGTCCTTGTCCTGAAAATTTAGAGTATAAAATTCAAGGCTATGATGAAGGAAAACAGAACAAAATTTATACATATTGTCGCAAAGATTTAAAGAGTGAGAAAAAACCACTTTTCATTTATATTCATGGTGGTGGCTGGGTTTCGGGTATAACACCTATGCGAAATCGTTATATTTCACAATGGGCACAAAAAGGATTTTTTACTGCGTCCATTGGCTATACTTGGGCACCTGATAAGGTTTATCCTGCACAACTTTTTGAAGTTTTTAAAGCAATTGACCAAATTTTAGATACGGCGGAAGAGAATAACTTTGACCCCCAGAACATTGTAATCGCAGGGGAAAGTGCAGGGGGATATTATATCTCTTATGTAGCAAATTGTTTTAACGATAAGTCTGTTCTTGATGGACTTGGCATTGATTTCAAGCATTTTGGAAAAGCAAAAATCAAAGCTCTTGTATCAATTTGTGGTTGCTATGATTTAGGGCGTCTTACAGACGAGAGCAAAGAACAATCAAAATTCCCCGATATGAAAATGATGGTAACTACATTTTTAGGTAAAAATCTTGAAGAGACAAGAGCATATCTCAAAACTGACGATGCAAAATATTGTTCGCCAAAGTTCAGTTCTCAATTCCCACCGACCTATGCTGTGTGGTCAACAAATGACAAATTAAGATTTGAAACATTTGATTTGTGCGCGGAGTTAGATAAACTTGGTGTACCAAATAAACAATTCGAAGCAGACGGAATAATCGGCAATCACGCGTGGGCGATTATGCCAATCTTCAAAAAGAGTAGAATCTGTTTTGAAGATGCTTATAAGTTTGTAAATGAATATATTGAAAAATAAATTAAACCGTCCTTTTAGGACGGTTTTTCTTCTTTCATTTGGTAATACTAATATTAACCAAAATTAAAGGAGTGTTTTTATGGTTGAACAAGATACAATTAAATTGCTTCGTGAGTGTGATGCAGGAATAAAAATGGGTGTTTCATCTATTGATGATGTGCTTGACTATGTTAAATCTGACAGACTCAAAAAGGACCTTGAAGACTGCAAAGAAGAGCATAAAAAACTTGATAAAGAGTTGCAAGAACTTCTCGACCGCTATCGTGATGACGGCAAAGAGCCGAACCCAATGGCAAAAGGTATGTCTTGGATGAAAACGAATATGAAACTTGTTATGAATGAGTCGGACCATACTATTGCTGACCTTATAACAGATGGGTGCAATATGGGGGTTAAATCTCTCAATAAATATCTTAATCAGTATGTTGCTGCGGATGAAAAGTCAAAGGATATATGTAAAAGGCTCATTAATCTGGAAGAAGATTTGACAATTCAGATGCGACAATTTTTATAATTGAATTTTTATGGGGCGGGGCATATCTCGCCCCTGTTTTTGTTGACTTTTAACTCTCAATTTGATATATTTGAATAGGTGATATTATGATTTTTGATACTTTGAAAAATATAGATAATTATAAGGGGTTAGGTCGTGTTTATACGGCACTTCAATTCCTTGCAAATACTGATTTTAACACTATGGAATTGGGAAGATATGAACTCGATGGGGACAATATTTTCTATATGGTGCAGTCCTATGACACAGACCCTCAAAAGACCATATCCGAAGCACATAAGAAATACATAGACATTCAATTTATGGTGAATGGCGAAGAGTTAATCGGCGTTGCACCAATGGGATATAACGAGAAAGAAACACAGGCAATCCCCGAAAATGATGTGTGGTTTTACGAGTGTAAAACTGAATCAATAACACTTATAGAGAATAGTTTTATGGTGCTTTATCCCAATGATTTGCATTGTCCAGGTGTGGCAACAAATAATACTCCTATGACCTGTAAAAAAGTCGTAGTAAAGGTGAAGATATAATTATGTTAAACGAAATTTATTCAAAAAAGATAACTGAATTAAGAGAAAAGAACAATATGTCAATAAGTGGTCTTGCTGACAGAGTGAATACGGATGAGCAAACTGTGCTCTCTTGGGAAAAAGGTGAAAGTGTTCCGTCAGCAGAAAGCTTTTATAAAATGGCAAAGGTTTTCGGCGTTTCAATGGACATTTTCTTTGAGAGCGAAGAAGAAAAGAAAACCGTTGAAAAGCTTAACGGTATGGAGTCACTTAACCAGCTTTACAGAATTGGTTGTGGTCCGTCAAGCTCACACACAATGGGGCCTGAAAAGGCATGTGTTCTTTTTAAAGAAAAGAATGCAGCTGCAGATTCTTTCAAGGCGATTTTATATGGCTCGCTTGCAAAGACCGGCAAGGGACACTGCACGGATTCTGTTATTATAAACACATTAGCACCAATACCTTGTGAAGTTGAATTTGATTATCTTAAAAATGATATTGAGCATCCAAACACAATGGATTTATATGCTTTCAAAGACGGTGAACAGGTTGATTTTATCCGTGTTTTCAGCGTCGGTGGTGGCAGAATCGAGTTCGAGGGTAGCAAATCTGCAACAGAACCGATTGTTTATAATTTGAGCACTTTCAAAGATATAAAAGCATATTGCAAAGAGAAAAAGTATCGCTTGTGGCAATATGTTGACGAAGTCGAGGGTGAATATATCTGGGATTATCTTGCAACTGTATGGAAGACAATGAAAGAAGCTGTTGAACGCGGAATTGAAGACGAGGGCATTCTCCCCGGTGGTCTTGAAGTACAGAAAAAAGCAAAATATCTTTATAATATGGAGCATATCGGCGAGAGTGCAGAAACGAGAGAAAACAGAGAAGTTTGTTCTTATGCTTTCGCAGTCAGCGAGCAGAATGCGTCCGGTAACAGAATTGTTACTGCGCCAACTTGTGGTGCATCGGGTGTTGTGCCAGCAGTACTTTACTATATGCAGTTAAAACACGGCTACACAGACCGTGACATTTTAAAAGCACTTGCAACTGCAGGGCTTATCGGTAATCTTGTTAAAACAAATGCATCAATTTCAGGTGCAGAATGTGGTTGTCAGGCAGAGGTTGGCACAGCTTGTGCTATGGCTGCTGCGGCTCTCGGTGAACTTTTCGGTCTTAAAAGAGGCAAGATTGAATATGCGGCCGAAATTGCAATAGAACACCATTTGGGGCTCACTTGCGACCCAATATGTGGACTTGTGCAAATTCCTTGCATTGAGAGAAATGCCGTTGCGGCGATGAGAGCAATCAATGCGGTTAATCTTGCGAGTTTCTTGAGCGAAACAAGAAAAATTTCTCTTGATAATGTAATCGAAACAATGAAGAAAACAGGTCTTGACATTCACTCGGCATATCGTGAAACCAGTGAAGGCGGTCTTGCAACACTTGAAATATAATGCAAAATTTTAAACGCAAAATATATAATTAAAGGAGAGTGAATTTCACCCTCCTTTTTGCATTGTATAATAATTTAAATTTGTCAAACAAAAAAGCCACTCAATCGAGTGGCTTAATTTTTTATGTATTTAGCAATATTTCTTTGTGATTTCGAGCATTTCGTCCATTTTCTTTTCCATATCTGCAACGAGTGCAAACTGTGTGCGTGCACGGACTAAATTATGGTCTGCATAATCTGTGTGAAAATAAATATCTCCGTTGAGATAATCTGCAAGAAAACGGATTCCGCATTCATAAGTCATAAGCTTTGCGCCGAATGGCAATAACTCTTTTTCAAGGTCTGTGAGTGCATCTTTTGCACTACTTAAATAACCTTTCACATAAGCTTCATAAAGTTCAAGGTTAAGTGAAACTTTTGAAACATCTTTTTCATCTTCAGCGGCTGTGTTAGCACCGAAACGGATACTATCACCGAAGTCATAAAGTGAAAGACCTGGCATAACAGTATCAAGGTCAATAATGCAAATGCCCTTGTTTGTCTCGTTATCAAAAAGAATATTGTTGAGCTTTGTATCGTTGTGTGTAACTCGAAGAGGCAGTTTGCCATATGCGATTAAATCAACGAGAATGTGTGTATCTTTTTCTCTTGCGATTGCAAACTCAACTTCTTCTTTGACATTATCTAATCTGCCAGATATGTTGTTTTCAACTGATTTTTTGAAATCCGCAAAACGAGAAACTGTGTTATGAAAATTTGGAATTGTTTCAACAAGTGAACTGCTGTCATAATCTGCTAAAAGATTTTGAAATTCACCAAAAGCCACACCTGCATTATAGAAATCATTTGAATTCTCAATAGCGTTGCAAGTATAAACATTATCGATAAACTCATAAACACGCCAACAATTATTTTCTTCATCAAGATAAAAATATTTACCATCAGTTGTTGGCAAAAATGTGAGTGTGCAACGACTAGCCCAAGGTGTGTTCATCTCGTCATTCTTTTTGCGTATATGTTTTGTAACACCAACGATATTATTCATAAGACCCTCGGGGTTTTTGAATATTTCGGTACTGATTTTCTGAAGAACATATTTTTTGATGTTCCCATCTTCATTAAAAGACAGAATAAAAGTGCTGTTTATGTGACCGTTAGTGTTTCTCTTGTATTCAATAAATTCACCATTGAGATTAAAAAGACTGCAAATCTTTTCAAGATTAAATGGATTAGACATTTTTTCACACTCCAATAACTTTTGATGTGCACAAAATTATACCATTTAATTATATATTGAATGCCCATTTTAGTCAATGCTTAATTTGTATAATAAATTATGCTGTAATTGTGTAAAATTCCCCTTTACAGATAGCCGTTTTTAAGGTAAAATATATTAAATATGATAATAGCATAAGTGCGTTATCACGGAGGTGTTTTTATTTATGGAACCTAAATACAAAAGAGTGCTTCTCAAAGTCAGCGGTGAAGTGTTGGCTGGTGAGAATAAACACGGATTTGATTTTAACACAGTTAACAGTGTTTGCTCTGCAATTAAAGAAATGACAGACTTGGGTACAGAAGTTGCAATCGTTGTCGGTGGTGGCAATTTCTGGCGTGGTCGCTCAAGCGGTGATATGGACAGAACAAGAGCAGACCATATCGGTATGCTTGCAACTGTTATGAATTCATTGGCACTTGCTGATTCACTTGAACAGTTGGGTGTAATTGTTAGAGTTCAGACTGCTATTGAAATGAACAAAATTGCTGAACCATATATCAGCCACAGAGCAAAGCGTCACCTTGAAAAAGGTCGCGTTGTAATCTTTGGCTGCGGAACAGGTAACCCATTCTTCTCAACTGATACAGCGGCTGCTCTTCGTGCTGCCGAGATTGATGCAGACATTATTTTCAAAGCAACAAATGTTGACGGTGTTTATGACAAAGACCCTAATCGCTTTGAAGATGCTA
>CALBNX010000055.1 GCA_937896885.1 uncultured Clostridia bacterium | reverse complement strand
TAAATCTCTCCCTCAGTCTCGCTAACGCTCGACAGCTCCCTCGTCAGAGGGAGCCAAAAACAACAACACAAAAGATTTCGACAAACTCTAATTTGCTACAACAATTCTCTCAACTATCTGCTTAAATATTGGTGCGCAGTCAACGGCACCTGATTTTCCGTCTTCTTTAAAAATCACAATAGTATAAATCTGATTATTATAAGTGAAATAACCGCAAAACCAAGTGTGGTTTATTTCTCTTTCATTATCAAACCAACCACTCTGTGCTGTTGCAGTTTTGCCATGCCCAATTACAAGTGAAGAATATGCCTTGTTACCGTTCCCGTTTTCGACAACGCTTTGCAAAAGTGAGTCAATAGTTTTAACGGTGCTCTCATTCAAAACTTTGCATTTCTCTGGTAATTTTACTTTTTGAATAGCATTACCATTTTTATCAATGATGGCTTTCATAAGTGTCGGTTCTCGGTAATATCCACCATTTGCAAAAACAGAATATGCACAAGCCATTTGTATTGGACTCACTAAAAGTTTCCCTTGTCCAAAAGATAAATTAGCAAGGTCCTGTTGTGACTTTATCTCCTGATTACTTGGTAAAACTCCTGACGGGAGATGATAATTATCAGCAATCTCAACATTTTGTCCAAATCCCAAATCATTGCAAAGAGAAATGAGCTTTTCACTACCAATTTTTTGCCCCAGTGCAATAAAATATGAGTTGCAGGATTTTTCCATAGCAGATTTCATATCTACGAGCCCGTGGGCTGTGCCGTTGTTACAAGAAAATACCGTGCCACCAATATTAATACTGCCAACACAAGTGTATGTCAGGTCAATATTATTCTCAATGGCAACCGATGCGGTAATAGGCTTGAAAATTGACCCTACACTATAAGCAGAAATAGCTCGATTTATAAATGGATTGTTTTCATCATTTAACGATTTTGCAAGGTCATTTGGGTTAAATATTGGCACAGATGAACTTGCAAGTATCTCACAAGTTTCTGAATTCATAATAACAACAGCGCCCTTGGTCACATCGTTTTCAATTAAAACCGATTCAGAAATTTTTTGCAAATCTGAATCAATAGTCAACTGAATTCCAGCAGGTGAAAGATAGTTTTCACTTGTAAACTCAAGATTTTCACCGTGTATAATATGCCCTAATGCATTAACACTCCATCTCGCTTTCATTGTACCAGAATTCTGCGAAAGGTAACTGTTATATGCCTTTTCGAGCCCCATAGCACCCGAGTTTTCACTATCAAGATGACCGATAATGTGCACACAAGGTTGATTGTCAGAATATCTTTTTGCAAGTGTAACAGTTTTGATTGTATCTTCATCAAACTTTTTATCAATAGATAAAACACTTGTTTTTCCCTTTGTCATATTATCATAGAGTTCAGTTTTTTCGTCATCTGAAAGATATGGGAACACCTTTTCTGTATTCTCATTTAAAGGCAAACACACAGTAACATTATAGTTCTGCGAGTTCACCATTTTTTGCATATTTGCGTCATAAATCATACCGCGTGATGTATCAAGAGTGATGCTTTTTTTATTAGCCGTCTGAGCAGTTTTTGATATATCCAAATCAATACCAATAAAAAAGATATTTAAAATAAGAATTCCAAAAACAATCATTAGCGAGAAAAATGAAATCGCAACTCTGTTATGCATAAAAAATCACCCGTGTAGAGTTTTGACACGGGTGATTGGTTTTATAAGTTTTTATGCTTTTTTCTTTTTGAACTTTTCTGCTAAATCAAATTCTGCAAACTTTGTTTTCATAATAGCATTCATAATAACAAAGCCCATGATACCTGCGAATGTTCCAACAAAAACGCCACCAATAACATCTGTTACATAGTGTACCATAAGATAAATTCTTGAAAGACCAATAAGAACAGAGAAAACAGGGAAAACCCAACTATATTTTTTATTAAGAACTAAGAACAATGCAATGCCCAATTCAAATGCAGCAGTTGTGTGACCTGATGGGAATGATTTTTCACTCTCAATGTGAGCACCTGCAAATTCGTGCCAACTCATAAAAACTGGGTTATCTGCATAATAAATGTAAGGTCTTGGTCTTGCAAAAAGTGGTTTCATAACAAGGTTTGTAAGAAGTGTTCCTACTAAAACTGCAAAAAGAACTGTAAGACCGAATTTGCGTGTCTTTTTGAAGAAAGCAAGAAATAAACCTACAAATGCCATTGGTGTGACAAAAGAGCCACCGCCAAAGAAAGTGATAAATTCTGCAACAATGTTCATTGTAGCACTATGAATTTGCTCACCAAAGAATGCGAATACGCTCATATCAAATGAGTCAAAAATTGAAAAATCCATATCCAATCTCCTTTATGTAATTTTACTCTTACATTTTACTACATAATTCCAACTTTTTCAATGCTATATTTTTGTTTGATTTTTAGCATTTAATATTGTATTATAAGATTATAAAGAAAAAAGAGGGGGCTTTGTTATGGGAAAAATCGCATCAAAGTTTCAGATAATAAAGAATAATTGGAGCAATGCACCAGAGGGTAGTTATGTGCCATATAAAGAAATTGCTGCATACTCAATCGGTGGTACAGGTGTCTATTTCATCACTGCAATTGTTGGTATGATAGGACTTAGTGCAGGTAGTATGATTGTTGGCGCATCTATTGGAATAAAGGCAATGGACTTGCAGACAATGAATGTTATAACAACACTCATTATGTTGCTTATAGCACCAACTCGTGCAATGCTTTTTGACAATACCAAGAGTAAAATGGGTAAATTCAGACCATATTTGTTGACTCTTGGATTACCAACTGCCATAATCGGTACAGTTTTTGTCTATTTGCCGTATGAAACAATGGAATATAGTGAAAAACTGATTGCAGTTTTTGTGTGCTATACATTACTGCAATTCTTCTCACCGTTTTATAGCTCAGCTTATGCAGGACTTGTTCAGGTTATGTCGGCAAACTCAAAAGAGCGCTCTTGGATAATTGAAATCAGTTCAATTATTTATTCATTTGCACCAACTGTTATAAATCCTGTAATGCCACTTATAGGACCTTTGGATAACATTAAAACATATCGAATTGGTTTTCCAATATTCTGCACAATCGGTATAATTATCAGTATGCTCTGTGTCTTTGGCACAAAAGAGAGAGTAATTGTACCAAAGCAATATGTTCAGAAAATGAATTTCTTTGAGGGGCTCAAAAAAGTATCTCACAATAAATATTTTTGGATTATCAATGTTTCCCAATGGCTCAGTTTCTTAAATCAGGGTTATGGCTACATCTTCCAATGGATTTTCTATTACGGAATGAATAATCCTGCTGTTTATTCAATTATGACTGTAATTAAAGGTGAGGCATATACACCTGGTATGGTTGCTGCAGCACCATTAACCAATAAATTCGGCAAAAAGAGAGTTTGTCTGATTTCTCTTTCAATACAAGTTATTTGCCTTGTACTGATGCTTTTCTTATATAAAAATTATGTTCTTTTATTCGTTTGTATTTTTATAAAAGAGATGGTTGGCGCAGTTTCAATTATCTATCTTCCTGCAATGAAAGCGGATATGATGGATTATCAGCAATATAAAACAGGGGACAGACTTGAAGGCTTCATTGAACAAGGTGGAGTGCTTATCGGTAGCATCGTAGCACTTGCAACGGGTTATATTTTTCCACTTATATTTAAAGCTTATGGCTTCACAAATAACTACGACGATTTATATAAAGCAGAGTTCAGAAATCCTCTTGTGGGAATAGTAATCGGCTGTGCAATAGTTGGAACAATTCTTTCAATAATTCCGTTCCTTTTCTATGATTTGAGTGAAGAAAAGAGAAAGAATATGATTAAAGCACTTAAACTTCGTGCAATATTCTCTGATTTTGACCACGATGATTTTGACAACTCAAATCTTCGCGAAATTTTTGAACTTGTTGACCTTGCAGAAAAAGATATCAAAGAATATGAAAACTATGCAACAAAACAAGAAAAAGAAAAATATATATGCGCAAAAATTGTATGTGATGAGATAGAAAAACTTAAGGCAGAGAATATTAATAAATGGAATAAAATTATAGAACAGTATCAAGCGCTTCAAACATAACAAAAAGAGCAGTCATATGACTGCTCTTTTTGTTATGTTTTATTTTACCCAATTTATTTTAAGTTCCTTAATATCAAGTCCGTTATTTGTTGGGAACCATTTTTCACCAAGTGTTATATCACTTTCTTTTGCATCCACATTAACTGTCAAAAGGTTTGTACAGTTATAGAATGCATATTCGTCAATCTGAGTAACACTTAATGGAATATTAATTTCTGTAAGTCCATAGCAATATGCAAAAGCATCTTTTCCAATATGTGTGAGAGTATTTGGTAAATTAATTGTTGCCATTGCTTCACAACGGAAAAACGCTTTTTCCTGAATGTCTTTTACTGTATCAGGCAAAGTGATTGATGTAATCTTTGAGCATTTATAGAATGCCTTTGTACGAATAGTTTCAACACCATCTGCTACTTTATAATCGCCATCTTTAGCAGGGGGGAAGAATACAACAGTCTTCACATCTTTTGTATAGATTACACCATCAATTGAACAGAAATATTCGTTTGCTTCGTCAACTGTGTATGCAGCGATATGCTGATTGTTTTCAAGTGCCCAAGTGCCGATTTCCTTAACGTTTTTACCAATAATGAATTCAGTAACATATTCAAGGTTTTGAGCAGCAAAATCGGCAATTTTAGTAACAGGAACACCTTCATATTCATCAGGGATAACAATTTTTGTTACAGTTGATTTGTTGGGTACACCAGTAACTATTGCTTCGCCATTTTCAATTTTGAATTTAATGCTTTCGTCACTACCACTTAAAAGTGTAGAAACAGAACTACAACCTGAAAAGGCAATACAGATACAAAGAATAAGTGCAAAAATACTAACAATTCTTTTCTTCATATTAAACCGCCTCGCTTTCTACTTTGTCTTCATTCTCGATAGCACGAACACGCTCTTGCAACTCTCTTACACACATGTCGTGCTTTTCTCTTGTCAAATCATAGAAAATGAATGGAACTGTCAAAAGCACAAGTCCGATTACTGAACCCCAAGTATAAAGATTAAATACGTTATTTAGGATTTGTGTATCAAAGAGTACATCCCAGTCAGATGTGAAGCCAACGCGTGATAACAACCAAGGCATAATGTAACCAATTGCAACGTTAATAGGATTTAAGAACCAACCAAAAACACCTGACATAGCATCTGCACGCTCGCCATATTTCCATTGATGGTATGTAAGAATGTCTGCATTAAGACCAACATTAACACCATCCATAACAGGAGCAATAGCATTTTTGAGGAAGAGTGCAACTAAGAATATTATAATATTTTCCATCTTAACTGCAAGTGCAATTCCTAGAACAGTAAGAAGTGTAATACCACGGAAAGAAATAAGAATATTTCTCTTTTGGAATCGTTTTGTCATAATAGGACAAAGAATATTGCCAAATGTCATACCTGCAACAACAAGATTCGCAGCAACACCTGAGAACCATTCCATACGAAGTGAATATACAAACCACCAACTAAGAAGGTTACCAACAAGACCGTGCCATTGTCCAATTATATTTGATATGTTTGTAATCCAGAAATACTTGTTTTTAAGAACATTTTTAGCACCTTTGAAGAATGTAACTTTTGCGCGCTTTTCCATAGGTGGCTCAATAACTCTTTCTTTACAGAAGACAGCAAGTAATGACATTGCAGCACCAATGCCTGTAAAAATAGGAATAAACACTTTATAAGTTTTAAGATTTAAGTAACCACCGGTTGATGCAATAAGCATTGGCCAGATAGCAGAAACAATTGACGAGAAAAGACCGGATAGAATAGGTGTAATTGAATGAAGCTTCTGTCTTTCCTGTGAGTTAGGTGTCATAAAGGTAACAAGAGTGTTAACACCGATATAGTTGTTGTAAAAATATGACATTAAAGTAAATGCAAAGTGAAGAATAATGAGTTTGTTTGTGTAAGTCATATTCTGCACAGGAAGATAAGGAATAGCTGAAACCATAAATGCAGATGGAATTGCGCAAATAAGCACGAATGGTTTGAATCTTCCGTATTTTGCACAGAATTTTCTACGGATAAACCAGTGGAGATAATCCCAAATTGCACCTGCAACAAGAATATTACCAACTAATTGTGGAAGTCCGTTAATAATTGACTCAAACATTCCCTGTGGCAAGAAATAACAACCAATACCGATTATGAGTTTACCAGAATAAGAAAGATGAGCAAAAATCTTTGTTTTCTTTTCAAGTATGCCGTGATTTTCATAAATCAACACGTTAATTGGATTCATAAACATAAGCACATATCCAAGAACTGTACTTATAATGTTGATTATTGAAAAGTCAATAGTTGCAATTCCCATAACCGCTCCACAGAAATAACTTGCAGAGAAGGTAACATACATTGCCACAGCTCCGAAAACATAAGTTCCACCCTGTGCAAGAGTATAAGCTAACATTTCCTTAAGCGTTAAATATTCGCCTTCATTAGGAGTGTTCCAATTCTTTTTAACATAAGAGGGAACACCCTTTACTTTTTCTATAATCTCAGTTTTATTCATTTTTTCATCCCTTCCAAAAACTATATGAAAATTATACTATAAAAAACCTATAAAATAAAGTATTGAATTGCAAAAGGGTAATTTTCGTCAAAGTGATTATAACAATCATTATTTATATGTTACAAATGACGAAAAAGGCGGTCGTTATTGACCGCCGTAGAGTTCTTTATTAAATAATGAAAAGAAATACAGTATAGCTTAGATAAATACCAAGAAGTAAAATGCCTTGCCAACGTGAAAGTTTTTGTTTAATAAGTGTAGGCACAGTGAGAATAAGCATAACACCAAGCATAACAGGAATATCAAGTACTAATGATGAATTGATACCTGCAATATAACCTGAAACAGGAACATCAAAAGGATTAAGTGTAACTGAAACACCGCTAACAAGTACAAGATTAAAAAGGTTAGCACCTATAATGTTGCCGAGTGAGAGTGAACCATGACCTTTAATAAGTGATGTAATAGCTGTTACAAGTTCAGGGAGTGATGTGCCAAGAGCCACTATTGTAAGACCAATAACTTTTTCAGAAACACCACATTCACGAGCGATAATCTGAGCATTTTCGTTAAGAAGACTTGCGCCGAATGCAATAAAAGCAGCACCAACTACAAGTAAAAGAATATCTTTAAATAAACTGTCTTTTGTGCCTGCTTCTTTTGATTCAACAGTGTGGTCTTCGCCGCTACGTGCTTCAAGTTCAGCTTCACTTATGAGCGCACCCACTTGTTCTTCTAACTGAACAGTTTCAATGCTTGCAGCAGATTTTTTCATTCTTAAAACAGTAGTAACCATATAGATTACGAATGTAGCGAGTAAAACGAGACCGATTGCGCGTGAGAATGTTCCAAGAACATATGATGAGAAGCAATAAATTGCTGCTGCACCAAAGAAAAATGCAACAGGTACAGTCATACTTTTTCTTGCGGCAGGACCTGGTTTAATTGCGATAGTGATAGCTGAAATCAAAGCAGTATTGCAAATGATTGAGCCAAGAGCATTACCATAAGCAATATCACCAACACCTTGAACTGCTGCACTTGCAGAAACCATAACCTCAGGAAGAGTTGTACCGATTGAAACAACGGTTGCACCGATGAGAATTTCTGGCAAATGGAAACGACGTGCAATACCGGAAGCACCATCAACAAACCAGTCGCCACCCTTAATGAGTAATCCAAGACCGAGGATTAACAAAAGAATAGGAACAATTAAATTCATTTTTATAGTCTCCTTAAAATAAAAAATGGATTCCCGAAACATAGGGAATCCACAGAAGAACACAACAAATTTGAGTTCACCGAAACAAATAGAAAACAGTAATTTCTATGACAGACTCCACCCTTGTTTCAAGTACGGTAAAATTATATCTCATATTGTTAAAAAAGTCAACAAGTTGAACACAACTCGTTGACCTTTTTTAAGTTATTTTTTACTGAAAGAATTTTTGATTAACTCTCGTGCTTTTGTTAAATCTAGATTTTTATCAAGATACATTAACTGCACCATAAGATTACCCGCCGCTGTTGCTTCAACAGGACCAGCAATAACGCGTTTGCCTGTATATTTTTCAGTAAGTGAGTTGAGATAAGAATCTTTACAACCACCACCAACAATATTGATAACATTAATCTGTTTGTTACTGATTTCTTCAATAACCTTAACAGCTTCGTTATAAGTCTTTGCAAGTGAATGGTAAACAGAATTTAGCACATCACCAATCGGTAACTCTGGTTTACCCAAATAATTTCTGATTGCTTCAATCATATTATCAGGTGCTAAAAAGTCAGGAGCGTTAGGGTTGATGTATTCAACAAAATTGCTATCCATAGCCATTTGCATCATTTCGTCATAAGTGTATTTCTTGTCGAGGTTTTTACGAATATTCTGGAAAAGCCACATACCCATAATATTCTCAAGAAAACGATAACGATGCTCAACGCCACCCTCGTTTGTAAAGCCAGAGTTCATAGCCTTTTCACAAGTAACGGGGTAAGCATTTTCTGTGCCGATAAGACTCCAAGTGCCTGATGAAATATAAATACCATTGTCCCCAACAGAACAAGATGCCACAGCAGATGCAGTGTCGTGAGATGCACAAAGAATAACAGTAGTGTCAAAACCAACTTCATCTTTCACTTCTTCACTTAAATTACCTACAACTGTACCAGGTAATGAAAGGGGAGAGAAGATTTTTTTGTCAATACCTAACTTGTCAAGGATTTCTTCATCTCTCTCAAAGGTGTTCACATTAACAAGTCCACCCGTTGTTGTGAGTGTGTATTCATTTTTGATTTCACCAGTAAGTTTGAATGAGAAATATTCAGGCATCATTAAAAAGTATTCAGCATTGTCAAGCTTGCCACTCTTTTTATCACAGTACAACTGATAAATTGAGTTGTAGTTTGTTGCTTGAATACCCGTGCGCTCATACAACTCTTTTCTTGGAATAATCTTGTCAATTTCTTCAGGAATACTCAAAGTTCTTGCATCACGATATGACACAGCAGGCATAATTTCTTTCTTGTTCTCGTCAAGAAGAACATAGTCAACACCCCAAGTGTCAATAGCAACAGTATCGGGGATTATGCCACGCTTTTTACACTCTTTAAGACCGTTTTTTATCTCAGTAAAGAGTTTTTCAATATCCCAACAAAGAGTACCGTCAATATCAACTATTCCGTTTTCAAATCTGTAGATTTCTTCAAGTTGAAGTTTGCCATTTTCTATATAGCCAAGAATATGACGACCACTTGAAGCACCCATATCAATAGCTAAACAATATTTCATCAGATAACACCCTTTTGAAGAATGAGATTTGCATAAAGTGCACTTTCACCTGTGGCAATAATTGCATAGCACTTTTTAGCCTCTTCATAAAACGCAAAACGCTCGATTTCACCGAATGCATCAGCACCACGGTCGTCGTGCTTTTTAACGATTTCTTTGTATTCGTCCCAAATAGGAGTTTCTACTGTGTCGCCCGCCATAACCTGCATAAGTGATACGGGATTTTCTACATAAGTGTCAAGCGGGAATACTGTAAGAATAGCGTCAAGAAGTTCTGTTGCAGAATGTCCGTCTGCACGAAGAACTATTGCATTTTTGCCCATACTTTCAGCAGGAAAGTTACCATCTGCAATAACAAGACGGTCGCTGTGTCCCATTTCGCAAAGAACTTTAAGCATCTCAGGTGACAAGATTTTTGGAATATTTTTAAGCATAATTAATCTTCCTTATTGTAGTGTTTATATCCAGGGTGTTTACCTGTAACACCATAGTAGTTTTCTCTCAAATATAAGAGCTTGTCAATGTTTGGCTTTGAAATTTCCTGTGCACCGCCAAGAAGGTGAGCAGTGAGAGAAATTTTAGCAAACAATTCAAGAGTTTCCATTCTGTAATATGCAGTAATAAGGTCACAACCAACTGTGAGCGCACCGTGGTTTTGTAAAAGCATAACATCATGCTCTTTAAGATAAGGTGCAATAGCCTCAGGCACTTCGTTTGTACTTGGTGTGCCATATGGGGTCAGCGGAATTGAACCAATTGCAATAACAGTTTCAATCATTGAATATTCGTCCATACTCTTACCTGCAACTGCATAGCCTGTTGCTGTTGGTGGGTGAGCGTGTACTACTGCGCCAACATCTTCACGCTCTTTGTAGCAACGAAGATGCATTTTAATCTCACTTGATGGCTTGTAAGGAGCACCCTCAAGCACTTCACCATCAGCGTTGATAATAACAAGCTTTTCAGGTGTGATAAAGCTTTTGCTGATACCAGTAGGTGTTGCCATAAAGTTACCGTCAGGCAACTTTACAGAAACATTACCGTCGTTTGCAGCAACCCAGCCGAGTTGCCACATTTTATGGCAGACATCACAAACCTGCTCACGAATTTCCATATATGATAAGTTTTCCATTGTTAACTACTCCTTATTTTTTGAAAAGTGGGCCATAAGTCTGGCAAGCACGATAATCCTGACCTTCTTTATCCATACCAAAAGCATTCCAGCAAGCAGGACGGAAGATTTCGTCTTCAGGAACATTGTGCATACAAACAGGAATACGAAGCATTGAACACATTGTAATAAGGTCAGCACCAATGTGTCCGTAAGAAATAGCACCGTGGTTAGCACCCCAGTTCTGCATTACTTCATAAGCAGTCTTGAATGGTGAACCTTCTTTGCCGTCGCAACGTGGAGCAAACCATGTGCAAGGCCATGTTGGGTTAGTTCTTTCCATAAGTGTATCAGAAACATCATCAGGAAGATTAACTGTCCAACCCTCAGCAATCTGAAGAACTGGGCCAAGACCTTTAACAAGGTTAAGTCTAATCATTGTGCAAGGCATTTCAGCTTTTGTTGTGTAATGGCTTGAGAATCCGCCGCCACGGAAGTTGTCAAATCCTGCTTCACACCATACTGTTGCGTCAGTCATCTTCTTGATATCTTCGTCAGTTACTTCCCACCATTTTTTCATAATAGCGTTGCCATTTTCATCTGTGCATTCGCCACAAGCGTCAAGACAAGCAGCACCTGAGTTGAGAAGGTGAATAATACCGTTAGATTCTTTTGCTTTACCCTCTAACTTGTAACCTGTAACTCTTTCGGTTGCTTCACCTGACCAGTATGTACGAACATCAGCGAAAATTTGTGCACGGTGAGTGAGTAATCTCATAAAGAGCATACCAAGACCGTTAAGTACGTCATTTTCAGTTGCTAATGTGTATGGCTCGCGAGCACCTTCATAGTCAAATGTTGATGAAAGAAGTGCTTCAGGGTAGTCACAGTTTGGCCAATGGTCAGTCCATTGTCTTTGACCTTGGAAACCACCTGCAATAGCGTTGTGACCAACTCTTTCTTCTACAAATGCATCAGGAAGATTTTCGTTACCTGCCATCAAATCCTTGATAATGCAGTACATTTTAACTGTGAATTCCCACTGCTTTTCTTTTTCTTCATCTGTGAATTTAATTTTATGGTCTTTGCCCAAGAACTCAACTGATTCAGGGTTGTCATCACGACCCTCTTTGCAATGTTCTTTTGTCCAAGCAAGTGCCTTTTGATATTCTTCTTCGTTGTAAATTCCTTCTTCCATTCGGCGAAGAATTTCAACCT
>CALBNX010000054.1 GCA_937896885.1 uncultured Clostridia bacterium | reverse complement strand
TTTGAATTAAACTGCTCTTTCAACCTTACCTGAACGAAGGCAACGAGTGCAAGCATAAACTCTCTTAGGAGAGCCGTTTACAACTGCTTTAACTCTTTTAACGTTTGGTTTCCATGTTCTGTTTGAACGTCTGTGTGAGTGAGAAACCTTGATGCCGAAAGCAACGTCTTTACCACAATATTCGCATTTTGCCATTTTAAAGGCACCTCCTTATATACGGGGATAAATAATCAAATTACAACAAGAGACATTATAACAGTTAGTTTCGCAAATTGCAAGTCTTTTTGTAAAAAATATTTTAAATAAAATATAAAAAAGTTCTTGCAATATTAAAAGAAATAATATATAATACTATCAAACGAACATTTGTACGATTGAGAGGAACAAAATATGGCTGATAAGAAAAAAGCTCTTGAAACTGCTTTGTTACAGATAGAGAAGAATTATGGTAAAGGCGCTGTTATGCGTTTGGGCGAAAGTGGTGCGTTAAATATTGAAGCAATCCCAACTGGCTCAATCTCACTTGACACCGCAACTGGTATCGGCGGTTTGCCACGTGGCAGAATCGTTGAAATCTATGGACCTGAATCTTCTGGTAAAACTACCCTTGCTTTGCAGGTTGTTGCAGAAGCACAAAAAATGGGTGGCGAAGCAGCATTCATCGACGCTGAACACGCTCTTGACCCTGAATATGCACAAAACCTTGGTGTTGATGTTAATTCACTTCTTGTTTCACAACCTGATAATGGTGAACAGGCTCTTGAAATCGCAGAAGCACTTGCTCGTTCAGGCGCTCTTGATGTAATTATCGTTGACTCTGTTGCAGCACTTGTTCCTCGTGCAGAAATTGAAGGGGATATGGGCGACAGCCACGTTGGTCTTCACGCTCGTCTTATGTCACAGGCTCTTCGTAAGCTTGCTGGTGTAATCAATAAATCAAACACAGTTGTAATCTTTATTAACCAGCTTCGTGAAAAGGTTGGCGTTGTTTATGGTAACCCAGAAGTTACAACTGGTGGTCGTGCTCTTAAGTTCTATGCTTCAATCAGAATTGATGTTCGCCGTGTTGAACAGCTTAAAGGCGCTGGCAATGAATTTATCGGTTCAAGAACAAGAGCAAAGATTGTTAAGAATAAGGTTGCGCCTCCATTCAAAGAAGCAGAATTCGATATTATGTATGGTGAAGGAATCTCAAAAATCGGTGAAATCGTTGACCTTGGTGTTAAATTCGATATTCTCAAAAAGAGTGGCGCTTGGTTCTATTATGGCGAAGAGCGTCTTGGTCAGGGTAGAGAAAATGTTAAAATTCTCTTTAAACAACAACCTGAACTCGCAAATGAAATCGAAGAAAAAATCCGCGTAAAAATGCAAGAAGTGGTGAATACAAGAAAGAATAGTGCACCAATCGCACAGCCTGAACTTGTTAAAGTACCAACAACAAAGGCAGCAGCAAGAGCAACTCTTGATATTGCTGTGGATGATGACGAATAATGAAATTATCTGTAAAACAAGGTAAATCCAATAAAATTCACATCTATGTTGACGAAGAATATCGTGCAACCGTTGATAGTGATTTTTGGTATTCAGAAAAATACAGAAATTATAAAGAAATAAACGAAGAAGAACTGACCGAGTTGCTTAACACGGTCAGTTTTCGTCGCGCTTATAACAAAGGGCTCGATTTTCTCTCTCGTCGTCCATATGGCACAAAAGAGTTAATTAAGAAATTGTGCGAAAAAGGTCACGAAAAAGAAGCAAGTCAAAAAGCCTGTGAACGACTTATTGAATTAGGGCTTTTAAATGACGAAGAATATGCACGAATTCTTGCAAATGATTTATCAGAGAGAAAAAGTTATAGTATAAAAAGAATCAAACAAGAACTCAACTTTCGTGGCATAGACCGTGAAATTATTGAAAATACAGTCGAGAGTCTTGACAACGACCCACAAAAAAGTATTATAATGTTAGTCAAGAAAAAATATATAAACAAATTAAACGACGAAAAAGGCAAGAAAAGAACAGTTGATGCACTTTTGCGACTTGGCTATTCTTATTCTGATATAAAAAGTGCCTTAAATACTATTTCTGAATTTGACGGAGAAGATGTTTATGAATAAAAAAATCGGTATGATTTCCCTTGGTTGTCCCAAAAATCAGGTTGACGCTGAGATAATGCTCTCAAAACTTCAAAAAGATGGTTTTCAAATTGTCAGTGACCCATTAGAAGCTGATTTGTTTATCGTTAACACTTGTGGCTTTATCGAAGATGCAAAGAAAGAGTCAATCGAAAATATTCTCGATATGATTTCATATAAAGAAGATTATCCTGAAATTAAAGTTTTGGTTACAGGTTGTCTTGCAGAGCGTTATCAGAGTGAAATCTTCAATGAAATTCCAGAAGTTGATGGTGTAATCGGTATCGGTGCAAACGAAGATATCTGTGAAATCTGTCACAGAATGCTCGATGGTGAAAAAGCAGAGAGCTTTCCACCAAAAGAAAATCTTAAAATCGAAGGTGACCGAGTACTCACAACTCCACCTTATTCTGCATATCTTAAAATTGCCGAGGGTTGCTCAAATCATTGCACATATTGTGCGATTCCGTCAATTCGTGGGCCTTTTAGAAGCAGACCAAGTGAAAGCATTATTGCTGAAGCAAAAGATTTAGCACAAAAGGGTGTTAAAGAATTAGTGGTTGTGGCTCAGGATACAACTCGCTACGGTGAAGATTTATATGGCAAAAATGCACTTGTGCCATTGCTTAAAGCACTCTCAATGGTTGACGGTATCGAGTGGATTAGACTTTTATATCTATATCCTGAAAGAATTGACGATGCACTCATTGACGAAATTGCAAACAATGAAAAAATCGTTAAATATATGGATATTCCGTTGCAACATTGCAATAAAAATGTGCTTAAAAGAATGAATCGTCACGGTGACCGTGAATCTCTCACGGCACTTCTCAATAAAATCCGTGAAAAAATAGATGGTGTTACAATCCGTACAACATTTATTGCAGGTTTCCCAGGTGAAACTGAGGAAGAATTCAATGAGCTTTGTGAATTCATTGAAGAAATGCGCTTTGAGAGAATGGGTTGCTTTGCCTATTCAGAAGAAGAGGGCACTCCTGCTGCCAAACTTGATGGTATGATGGATTATGAAATTCGTGCAGACCGTGCAGATATTATCAACGAAAGACAAAATGTTATTCTTGACGAGCTCAACGAAAGCCTTGTTGGTAAGGTCTTGCCAACAATAGTTGAGGGTTATGATTCTTATAGTGACTCATATTACGGCAGAACGACGATGGATGCTCCTGAAATTGACACACTCATTTATTTCACTTGTGGCTATGAGCTTGACGACGGCGATATTATCGAAGTTGAAGTTATGAATGTGGTTGACGGCGAGTTGACAGGAGAAGTTATATGAAATTGAATGTACCCAATCTGTTGACTATTGCAAGAATTTTCATTACACCGATTTTTCTTGCAGTAATACTTATGGATACTCTCCCTCATAGGTTTTTAATTGCTTGCGTTATTTTCTCAATTGGCTCAATTACTGATGCTGTTGACGGTCACCTTGCAAGAAGAAATAATGAAATAACAAATTTCGGTAAATTTTTAGACCCTATTGCCGACAAAATTCTCACAACATCAGCACTTCTTGCGTTTATGAGTATGGGGCTTTGCAATATTTGGATTGTAATGCTTGTTTTGACTCGTGAATTTGCAATAGCATCTGTAAGAATGATTGCAGCTGCAGGTGGGGTGGTAATTCCTGCAAATATATGGGGTAAAATCAAAACCGTAAGTCAAATGATATTTACCATACTTATTATGCTTTTAGGCGAAACTTGGGAAATCATATCAAATACGAATAAAGTTTTATTTGATAAATTACCCGATTTAAGTCTTGTTTCAAACGGACTTTTGTGGATTACTGCAATTTTAACTGTTGTTTCAGGCGTGATTTACTTGAATGACAGTAAAAAAATAATAGATTTCACAAAGTGATTGCATTTTGTGAATTTTTGTGATATAATTTCATATGATATTTATAAAGACTATGACCGAAAAGAGTAGCAATAGTGTTTTTATCAGAGATTATGGGTCACCGGCTGAAAGCCCATTTTAAAAAGCTTTTGTGAAGTGCATTCGTGAGTCGGTGTGGGGAAATACACACTCGTGTGGTTGCGTTATAAACTTATTGAGTTATAAATCGAAGTGGAACCGCGATTATTCGCCTTCGTCTGTTTTTAGACGAAGGCGTTTTTTATTTTGTAGATTATTATTTGGAGGAATAGATTTGCTTAAAAGACTAATTGAAGATATTCAGACAGTCAAAGAGCGTGACCCTGCAGCAACTGGCATTCTTGAAATTCTTTTCTTATATCCGGGGCTCAAAGCCATAAGAATGTATCGAGTTGCAAACTGGTTTTTTCGCCATAAAATGAGATTTATTGCTCGAGCAATATCTCAACACGCTGTAAAAAAGACTAATATTGAAATTCACCCGGGTGCTACAATCGGCAGAAGATTTTTCATTGACCATGGCACAGGGGTTGTGATTGGTGAAACTGCTGAAATCGGTGATGATGTTACAATTTATCAGGGTGTAACACTTGGTGGTACAGGTAAAGACACAGGCAAGCGTCACCCGACAATCGGCAACGGAGTTATGATTGGCTCAGGTGCAAAGGTTTTAGGACCATTAAAGGTTGGCGACAACTCAAATATTGCATCAGGTGCAGTAGTCCTTGATGAAATTCCTGAAAACTCAACTGCTGTTGGTGTGCCAGCTCGTGTCATTAAGAGAAACGGCAAAAGAGTTGATAATCTTGACCAGGTTCATATCCCTGACCCTGTTTCACAAGAGTTTTGCAGACTTAATGCAAAAATTGAAAGACTTGAAAAAGAATTAGCTAAGTATAAAGAAGAGAAAGGTGAGTAATATGAAAATTTTTAACACTCTCACAAGAAGAAAAGAAGAACTTAAAACACTTGTTCCAAATGAATTGAAAGTTTATGCTTGTGGCCCAACAGTATATAACTTTATTCATATAGGTAATGCTCGTCCACTTTGTGTATTCGATACATTCAGAAGATATATGGAATATCGTGGTTACAAAGTGAATTTCGTTCAGAATTTTACTGATATTGACGATAAAATTATTCGTCGTGCAAACGAAGAAGGAACAGACTATAAAACAGTTTCCGAAAAATATATTGAAGAGTTCTGGGTTGACGCAAAGGGTATGAATGTGCGTGAAGCAACCGTGCACCCAAAAGCAACTGAAAATATTGATGAGATTATAAATATTGTAAGTACACTTATTGAAAAAGGCTATGCTTATGCAGTAGATAACGGTGACGTTTATTTCAGCCCTAAACAGTTTAAAGAATATGGCAAACTTTCTCATCAACCACTTGAAGACCTTGAAGCAGGTGCAAGAATCAATGTTGAAGAAGTAAAGCGTGAACCAATGGACTTTGCTCTTTGGAAGAGCGCAAAACCAGGTGAACCATATTGGGAATCACCTTGGGGACACGGCAGACCAGGTTGGCATATTGAATGTTCAGCAATGGTAAGAAGATATCTTGGTGAAACAATTGATATTCATTGTGGCGGTCAGGACCTTGTTTTCCCACACCACGAAAATGAAATCGCACAGAGTGAATGCTGTAATGGTGTTCCTTTTGCAAACTATTGGATGCATAACGGTTTTATCAGTGTTGACAATGTTAAGATGTCAAAGTCACTTGGCAATTTCTTCACGGTTCGTGATGTTGCTAATGAATATGGTTATGAGCCAATCCGTTACTTCCTTATTTCTTCTCATTATAGAAGCCCGATTAACTATAGCGTTGATATTATTGAACAGTGCAAGGCATCACTTGTTCGTCTTTATAATTGCCGTGAGAGTCTTGATTTTGCAATGAAGAATGCTGTGGATACTCTTCCAGAAAATGCAGATGAAATCAAAGCAAAGCTTCTTTCTCGAAAAGAACAGTTTATTACTGCTATGGATGATGACCTTAACACAGCAGATGCTATCACAGCAATCTTCGAGCTTGTTAAAGATATTAACACAACAGTTATCACAGATGCACCTGCTAAAGAACTTGTAGAAATAGCAACCACTCTCTTTGATGAACTTACAGGTGTATTAGGTCTTGTTTATAACAGAAAAACAGAAAGCCTTGACGACGAAATCGAAAAACTTATTGAAGCTCGTACTCAGGCTCGTAAAGACAGAAACTGGGCAGAAGCAGACCGTATCCGTGATGAACTCAAAGCACAGGGCATTGTTCTTGAAGATACACCACAAGGTGTTAAATGGCATAGAGAGTAATTCTCAGCGGCTATTTTTCCGCCATAACTCGCCAAAAATACTCGTTAATACACAAAGTATTGCCTGCGTTTTTTGACG
>CALBNX010000053.1 GCA_937896885.1 uncultured Clostridia bacterium | reverse complement strand
CATAAACAGTGGCATAATTATTTCAACGCTGACTTTATGACCTAATGCAGTTGCATACACCATTGAGTTGCAAAGTAGGGATATAATAGGAATAATCCACAAAACGAGTGTAAACATTTTATCGTTAATATTCTGCTTTTTAGGGTCGAGAGATGTGCCAAGTACACAAATCCATTGAAATGCTACTAATATTAAAGGCATTAAAAACACTGCCATAGCCTTACTGCTGTAACGGTCAACATCACCATTTGCGTTCCAATGCATAGGAACTTGGTCAGGTAATTTATCCCAAAGTATAACGCCTATAAGAATTGGTATGAGTGTTATTAATGATGTAATTATGAGTTTTGGCAAATTTTTCTTAATCATTATTACTATCTCCTTTCAAATCAGTTATCCAAAGCATAATTTCTTCAAGCACGGATGCATTCAATTCATAGATTATGAATTTTCCGTCTCTTTTATCACGAACAAGGTCTGCTTCTTTAAGCACAGAGAGATGGCGGGAAATTGCCGCACCTGTTATATCGAATTTTTCCGTTATTTCTCCTGCTGTCATCTGTCCGTCTTTGAGCATATTGAGTATTTCGCGACGAACAGGGTCCGATAGGGCTTTTAGCGTATTTTGAATTCCCATGAACTCACTCCTTTAACATTTAACTTAAATGTTAAATGTATTATAGCATAGTATAATTTGATTTGTCAATAGGGAAAAATTGGTTTAACAAATTGGGGGTTATCGGGTAGCCTCCCTTGTTAAAGGGAGGGGGACCGCGACAGCGGTGGAGGGATTCATTATGCAACAACAAGAATCCCCTCGCCACTTCGTGGCCCTCTCCCCTTTGACAAGGGGCGCTTTGTATTTTCCGCTGTCAGTTTCAATCTCCCCGACAAATTCAAATTTGTTTAACAAATAAAAATGGCGGGGTTAATACCCCGCCGTAGATTGTAAATATTTAATTACATAAGTGAAAGATAGAGTTCTTTGATTTCTGCAACGCTTGTGTCTCTTGGGTTACCAGGACGGCAAGCATCGTCAAATGCAGACTGTGAAAGGAAGTCAACGTCTTCTGCTTTAACGATTTCTTTAAGGTCTGTTGGAATACCAACATCAACTGAAAGCTGTTTAACAGCATCGATTGCAGCCTTTCTTGCATCTTCAAGGCTCATTGCGTCAACGCCGTCAACACCCATAGCCTTTGCGATATCTCTGTACTTCTCACCTGTTGCAGGAGCATTGTATTCCATAACTGTTGGGAGAATAATTGCATTTGCAACACCATGTGGTGTGTCATAAAGAGCGCCAAGAGGATGAGCCATTGAGTGAACGATACCAAGACCTACGTTAGAGAAGCCCATACCTGCAACATACTGACCGAGAGCCATATCTGCTCTGCCTTCGTCTGTGTTTTCAACTGCGCCACGAAGTGAACGTGCAATAATTTCAATAGCCTTGATATGGAACATATCTGAAAGTTCCCAAGCACCCTTTGTGATGTAGCCTTCAATAGCGTGTGTAAGAGCATCCATACCTGTTGCTGCTGTAAGTCCTTTTGGCATTGATGCCATCATATCAGGGTCAACGATTGCAACAACTGGAATATCGTGAACGTCAACACAAACCATTTTTCTGTCTTTTTCTACGTCTGTGATAACATAGTTGATTGTAACTTCTGCTGCTGTACCTGCTGTTGTTGGAACTGCGATAATTGGAACACAAGGATTCTTTGTTGGTGCAACGCCTTCAAGTGAACGAACATCACTGAATTCTGGGTTTGTGATGATGATACCGATAGCCTTTGCTGTATCCATTGAAGAACCGCCACCGATTGCTACGATACAATCAACACCTGCTTTTTTGAATGCTTCAACGCCATTCTGAACATTTTCAATTGTTGGATTTGGTTTGATATCTGAATAAATTTCGTATGCAATTTCTGCACCGTCAAGAATATCTGTTACCTTTTTAGTAACGCCGAACTTGATAAGGTCAGGGTCAGAGCAAACGAAAGCCTTTTTAAAGCCTCTAGCCTTGATTTCGTCAGCAATAGCACTGATTGCGCCTTTGCCGTGATAAGATGTTTCGTTAAGTACAAAACGATTTGCCATAATAAATTACCTCCACAGTCAGAAAACTGACAAATTTTTAACAATATCATTATATAATAAATCCCCTTATATTTCAAGGGGAAATATGACTAATTTTAAGTAATCTTTTTATTTTTCTATCCCTTTGTCAAAGGGTGGCAAGAAAAACGGCGGGAGCAAGCCCCCGCCCTACATTATATAAGATTTTTAATTTTATCAGGTGTAAATACACCTTTTTCAGTAATGAATGCTGTGATAAGTGAATGATTAGTAATATCAAATGCAGGGTTTAGGGTTTTTACTTTTTGTGGAAGCATTGATTTTTCATACCACATATCCCCTATTTCACTACCATCACGCATTTCAATTTCTATATCATCACCTGTTTTTATATTCTTATCAAAAGTTGAAAAAGGCATACAAACATAAAAAGGAATATTATAATGCTTTGCGAGAATTGCCACACCGCTTGTGCCAATTTTGTTTGCAATATCACCATTTAATGCAACTCTGTCACAGCCTACTAAAACTGCATCGACAAGTCCATTTTTCATAACGAATGATGCCATATTATCACAAATTACGGTTGTATCAATGCCAGCATCACAGAGTTCAAAGGCTGTGAGCCTTGCCCCTTGTAAAAGTGGTCGTGTTTCATCAGCAAAAACCTTGATATTATGTCCGTTTTCTTTCGCAACATACACAGGTGAAAGTGCTGTACCATATTTTACTGTTGCAAGACGACCTGCATTACAATGAGTTAAAATCGAGTTGCAGTTTTCAAGTAATTTCGCACCATTTTCGCCGATTTTGCGACAGATTGCGATATCATCTTCAATCATTTCAAGTGCTTTATTTGTGAGATTTATTCTAAAGTTTTCTGCACTACTTTTTCCTGCAACTTCGAGTATTTCTTCTGTCGCCCATTTAAGATTAACCGCAGTTGGTCTGCATAAAATGAGTTTTTCACAATAATTCTTCAACTCTTTTAAAAGAGTTTCGTATGCATCGGCTTTGCTTTTATTCATAAGCACAGCCAATGATATTGCAGTAAAAACACCAATAGCGGGTGCACCGCGAACTTTAAGCATTTTTATTGCGTCAAACATCTCGCTGAAATCGTTAGTGAAAATCTCTTTATATTCAGTTGGCAAAAGTGTCTGGTCAATGAAAACTGCCTTGTTATTGACAGTATCAAATCCAACAGTTGCACCATCTAAAAACATTAAAATTCACCTACTATTTCGGTTATAAGTTTTTGCATTTCTTCACTTTTTTGTCTGCCGATTGTAAGGACTTCTTCTTCAGTAAGTCTTTCGCCTGAAAGTCCTGCAGCTTTATTTGAAACAAGTGAGAAACCGAGCACATCTATACCACAATGGTTTGCTGCGATTACTTCCTGAACAGTTGACATACCAACAGTGTCAGCACCCATAATTCTGAATGCACGAATTTCTGCAGGAGTTTCATAAGAAGGTCCTGTACAGCCGATATAAACGCCCTTTTGAAGCTTCATTCCTAACTTTTCTGCACAGTTAAATGCGATTTTTGAAAGCTCAGGTGAATAGCCAAAGCTCATATCAGGAAAACGGCAACCAAAACGGTCATCATTTTTGCCAATAAGACAGTTTTTGCCTGTAAAGTTAATGTGGTCAGTAATCACCATAATGTCACCAACATTAAAGCTTTCGTTGATACCCCCTGCTGCATTTGTTACGATAAGTTTTTTAACACCCATCATTTTCATAACGCGGATTGGCATTACAACATTTTCTACCGGATAACCCTCATAGAGATGAATACGACCTTGCATACACATAACCTTTTTACCGTTAAGTGTACCGAAAATAAATCTACCAATGTGTCCCGGTGCTGTTGATACAGGAAAATTTGGAATATCAGCATAGTCAACATACTGTGGGTTTTCGATTTTTTCGCCCAAAGTGCCAAGTCCACTACCTAAAATTATACCGATTTCAAATTCACCTGTAATTTTTGATTTTATAAATTCAACTGCTTTTGTAATCATTGTGCATTTACCTCGTTTACAACTTCGCGAACAAGTCTGCTGACTTCGTAACCCATTTTTTCAACATCAATAGTTGTGAACTCACCATTTTTGTAAAGGACTTCACCATCAACCATTGTAAGCACCACATTACTCTTGTTTGCTGAATATACCATATTATTAAGTATATCAAAATCAGGATACATATTAGGTGTTGTCATATCAAGTACAATTAAATCGGCTTTATTGCCAACTTTGATTTCACCACAGTCCATTCTACCCTGTGCTTTATAGCCATTTATAGTTGCCATTCTGTAAACATCTTGTGGAGTAACAATATCAGCCTGACTATTAACACCCTTTGGTAAAAGTGCAGCCAAATACATTTCACGCATAATATCAAGTCCGTTATTACTTGCTGCAGAGTCTGTACCGATACCGATATTAACACCCTTTTGGAGTAATTTATATGTGTCACAGAAGCCACTACCAAGTTTCATATTACTTGCAGGACAATGAGCAACAGTTACGCCCATTTCTTTAAAAATATCCATATCTTCATCTTCAACCCATACACAATGAGCAAGGATTGTAGGACTGTTGAAAACCTTTGCATCATAGAAAAGACGAGCAGGAGTTTTGCCATATTTCGTCTTGCAGTTTTCGTGCTCTGCTTTTGTTTCTGATAAATGAATATGATTGATATAGTCTTTGCCGTTTGTAAATTCGCCAAACTGTTCGATAATTGAAAGTCGGTTTGTATATTCAGCGTGCAAACTCATATCAATTTTAATCTTGCCATTCTGCGTATTATGATATTTTTCTGCAAGGTAAACACCTTCTTGAAATCTATCATTTTTAGTAATATCTTCATCGACAAAGCTGACGATTGAGCGTCCGAAATTAGTTTTTGCTTTACTGTCGATTACAGCTTTCATTACACCATCACCAAAGAAATACATATCAGTAAATGATGTTGTACCACTTGAAAGCATTTCGGCAATAGAAAGCATTGTACCATAATATGCTCTGTCACAATTAAGTCTGTCTTCAAATGGAAACACTTTTTCATTAAGCCATCTATCAAGTGGCAAATTTTCAGCATAACCACGAAGAAGTGTCATTGGTGAGTGAGTGTGAAGATTTACAAAGCCCGATGAAAGCACTTTGCCTGTGCCGTCATATTCTTCACCATAGTTTTCCTGTGGTTTTTCTGTTCCGATATAGTCGATTTTATCGTCCTTGACACCAACAAACATATTTTTTTCGATTTCAAGGTTTGGGTTTATGATACTAATGTTTTTAAAGAGCATATTTTTCTCTCCCTCCGTCAACGCTAAAGCGTTGCCACCTCCCTCGTCAGAGGGAGGCGGATAAGGTCTTATTCAATAATAATTGTTTCGATTACTACATCTTCTTTGGGTTTGTTGTTAAAGTAGTCAGCAGGAACTTTTGCAATTGCATCAACAACGTCCATACCTTCAAAAACCTGACCAAAAACTGTATGACGGAAATCAAGCCAAGGTGTGCCGCCCAATTCTTCATAAGCTTCAATGCATTCTGTTGGGAAAAGGTCTTCACGAGCACTTCTCATCTGGTCAAGCAAATCTTCAGGCACTTCTTTTGCCTGAACGATGAAAAACTGACTACCATTTGTGTTAGGACCTGCATTTGCCATTGAAAGAGCACCACGAAGATTATGAAGTTCACCTGTAAATTCATCTTCAAAGGAATGTCCCCAGATACTTTGTCCACCTGTGCCTGTGCCCAATGGGTCGCCACCCTGAATCATAAAATCATTGATTACACGGTGAAAGATAAGTCCGTCATAATATCCGTTATTTGCATGAGTTGTAAAATTTTCAACTGCTTTTGGTGCAAATTCTGGGAAAAGTTTGATTTTGATTTCGCCCATATTTGTTTTAATTGTTGCGATTCTATCACCTGCAACAGGTGCATTTAACTGATGAAACATAAATTATTCTCCTTTAAAAAGACAATGTAACTTTGTTTTTGCCTGTATTCTTTGATTCATACATAGCTTTATCTGCTTTAACTATAAATTCTTCAATATCGCTTCGGTTCTGAACCTTCTGGATATGTACGCCAACACTCATTGTGAGCATTGTGTCAAGCCCCATAATTGTGATATTCTGGATATTTTTAAGAATTGCATCAGCAAGTTTGATTGCGTTTGGTTTGTCGATATCACGACAAAAAACTACAAACTCTTCGCCACCCATTCTGAAAACATCACAATTATCAATATTCTTTGTTTCTCTTTCAAGGACTTCTGCAATAGCGATAAGGCATTTATCACCCATCGAGTGACCTTTTGTATCGTTGATATTTTTAAAATTATCAACATCCATCATATAAACCGCTGTAAAGTTTTCAGCTTTTTTACATTCTTCAAGAGTTTCTTCAAAAATCTTATTCCAATACCAACGATTATAAAGTCCTGTCATACTGTCACGGACATAAGCATTTTCAAGTTCGTCATTGGTTTTTTCAAGAATATGCTTTTGCTCTTGCAACTCTTTTACCATTTCATCGAGTTGCTTATTCTGTTCAACAATGAGAATTTCATTATAAACTGCTCGGCAACGGTTGCAATAACGACTATAAGAAACTATGAATGAAACAAAAGATAATATAATAATGCCTACCGCCGCTTCAAAGTCAAGTTCTTTTATACCGTTTCTTGCAAAATTGGTTATCAAAAACAGCGTTGTGCTTAATGTGACAAACCATGCTGAAAATCTTGGTGCAAGATAAACACCCTGCGTGATAATAACAATTGTAGCCGTATAAACGATAATTGACGCTTCAAGGTTTCTGTTTACAAACAACAAACAAGAAACCCATCCCATATAAAAGGCTGTCAAAATACTCACCGTAGCAAGTATCTTTTTATCGTTTATTTCTATATTTTTTGATTGATGTCTTACAACAAAATAGAACACAAAAGATATAACAAATAATGCCAGATATACTATTGCGTAATCTAATTGAAAATCATAAAGTTCCCAATGAACACCAAATGAATAAACTGACATTATGAAAAGCGCGAGTATGCAGGCAATGGGCAAAAATGCTTTTACACTTGAACTGTTTCTTGTTGCAAATTCAATGTGCAATGCTTTTTTAATTTTAGGTTCTTCCCAATGTTCAAACTCTTCACGTCTGACATTAAAAGACATATTAGCCGTTAATTTTTTAAAATAACCCATTATCCTTCCCCCTTCGTTTTATTTTCTTTTGTTCTTATTCTACACTCTTAAGTGATTCAATCATATCAATCTTTTTAAGCTTGAAATACATTACAAAGTTCACTATTAATGAGAATACAACTGTAAGAATTGCGCCTATTAAAATGCTATACCACTCTAGTTCTCTGCCGAACATATAAATATCTGTTTCAACAGTAACCATAACGAACTTATGTAAAACGATACCCAAGAATATACCGAGAATTGTGCCAAGAACTGTAAGCACAAGGTTTTCACGGAACACATATGCTGCTGTTTCGTTATCATAGAAACCTAAAAGTTTAAGTGTTGCAAGTTCTCTTCTTCTTTCTGTAATATTAATATTGTTAAGGTTATAAAGAACGATGAATGCCAAAGCACCCGCTGCAAGAATCATTATAACGATAACAAAATAAAGTCTGTTGATAACTTCTTTAATGTCGCTAAGTTCTGTTTCATTCATTGTGATTGTGTTAACGCCATTGATTTTAAGAATCTGTTCACTGAAATCTGCAACATTCACAGCATCTGTTGTTTTGAGATAAATTGTATTAAGTTCAGCAGATTCATTATAAATTGTCTGATAAAGGTTAGGTGTCATATAGATATAATGGAAAATATAGTTTTCTGTTATACCCATAATTTTAACTTCTTTCGGGAACGCGTCTGACTCACCTTTTCTTATAAAGATGCTATCACCAACGCCGACACCCAACATATTTGCATATTTTTCTGTAATGATTACGCCCTCATCTGTAAGGTTCAAGTCAGTTAAAAGACCTGTTCTTTCTTCAAGTTTTACAAACTGCTTGAAATCATCAATATTTCTTGGCACAACCATATATGCATTTTCTTCGTTTTCAAATTTTGCATCATTTGAATTTGTTGCATATACCATTATCCTATTTGCCTGCAAACCACTTTCAACATCTGACAAATCTGATATATCTGCAAGCATTGCACGACGTTGTGCTCTTGTAAGAGTTGAATCAACACTTACAATTCCATCAAACTGGAACACTTCGCCATATTGATTATTTGCCATAGCTGAAACTGAGTCACGGATACCAAAGCCAACAAGCAAGAGAGCCATACATCCGCCAACACCGAAAAGAGTCATAAAGAAACGCTTTTTATATCTGAAAAGATTTCGCATTGCTGCTTTCTGACCGAAATCAAGTCTTTCCCAGATAGCGTCAATTTTTTCAAGGAAAATTCTCTTACCCGCTTTTGGTGCTTCTGGTCGCATAAGTTCTGCTGCGCCACCGAGAAGTGTTTTATAACAAGCAAAATATGCTGCGCCAACTGTACAGATGATTGCTGCAATAACCGCTGTAATACCATAGAGAGCGTTAAACTCGATTACACTATCACCCAAATTATAATAAACCATCTTATAGGCCGAAACAATTATTGTCGGGATTGTAAACTCACCCACAACCACACCAATTATGCCACCTATAAGGGTTGCAAATAATGCATAATAAATATATTTTGATGCAATTGCTTTTTGACTGTAACCCAATGCTTTGAGAGTACCAATCTGTGTTCTCTGTTCTTCAACCATACGAGTCATTGTTGTAAGGGCAACAAGGGCTGCAACAATGAAGAAAATGATTGGAAAAACTGTACCGATTGCGCCAATGCTTTCAGCATCAGTCGTGAAACTCATGTTTGACTCAACAGATGTTCTGTCAAGGACATACCAAACAGGCATTTCCATATTATTAATATCTGTTTCAGCCTTTGAGAGTTTCTCTTTTGCATCAGCAAGCTCGTCGATTGCGTCCTGCTTTGCAATTTCATATTGTTCCTTACCACGTTGAAGTTCGATTTCAGCGTCAGTAAGTTTCTTTTCTGTTTCTGTTATTGCGCTTTTATCTGCAAGAACCTTTTCAACCTCTGCGATTGTTTTCTTACCTTCTGCTACTTCTCGCTTGCCATCTTCCAATTCTGCTCTCTTTGCTTTCATCTGCTTTTCGAGAGTATCATAAATACCAGTAACAAGTAAAAGAGCATTTTTTGCTTCTTCTAACTCCTGGTCAGTAACATTGGGGTCCTGAAGCATCTGTTCATAAGCATCTTTTGCCACCTGAACCTTACCTTTTTGTTCTTCATAAGCTGCTTCCATTCGGCTGAGTTCTTTTTCGCCTTCTACGATTTCTTTTTCTGCTTCAGCAATCTGCTGTTTTCTGAGTGGAAGTTCAGTTTCAGCATTTGCAAGAACCTGTTTTTCTTCTTCAAACTTTTGTCTTGCATCTTGAAGCATTGCTTCGGTATCAAGAAGTTTTTGATATGATTCAGCCAACTCTGTTTCAGCAGTCAATTTTGCTTTTTCATAATCATTAACTGCACTTTGAAGCATTTCTGCACTCTTTGCACGAACTTCACTAAAACGGATTGCACAGCGTTTATCTGATACATTTTTAATTCCGTCAATTACTGATTGAATTTTTTCTTTGTATTCATCGCTATAACAGTTAAGTTCTTTTGCGCCATCAACGAGCACATGAACTGTTGTGTAATAGTCAATTACAAACGCTTCTTCAGGGATAACAACATAACCGTCAACGATACCGTCACCGATATTGCTTGTTCCCATATCACCATTAAGGAAATATGAGGTTGAGCAGATGCCGACGATTGTGTATGTATCAGCAGCAAGAGTATCAAAGATGTCTTCATCAGAACCACTTGTAAATGTAACACTGTCACCTATTTTTAGCCCTGATGCATCTATAAACTCACGGCTCACCACACACTCGTTATAAACTGTGGGGAATCTGCCTTCACTGACTTTTACATCATTTATTGTTTCGGGCATTGACATAATCTTTGTGACAATTTCATTTGAATTGGCAAGACAGATATAATCTTTCTGAATTGAGCCTTCTGCCATATTAACGCCCTGAACACCTTTTATCTTATTAAGGTCTTTCTTGGTAATACCAAGAGTACCGATAACACGGATATCCATAAAGTTTTCCGCATCATATACTTTATCAGCAGTTTTATGCATTGCTGGCATTGCTGAACGAATTCCTGAATAGAACGCAACGCCCAAAGCAGCAATGAGCAAAATTGAAATAAAGCGGCTGAAATTCTTCTTTATTTCTCTGCCAAAATCTTTTCTTAACGATTTAGTCATTTTTTTCTTCCTTTTCTGCGCTGATTACCATTCAATCTGTTCAACAGGAGCAGGATTTTCATTGATAAGAATTTTATCAACCTGTCCGTTCTTGATTTTAACAATTTTATCTGCCATTGGTGTCAAAGCAGAATTATGTGTGATAACAATAACTGTCATATTCTTTTCTTTACAAGTATCTTGCAATAATTTGAGAATTGACTTGCCTGTTATGTAGTCAAGAGCACCTGTTGGCTCATCGCAAAGCAAGAGTTTCGGACTCTTTGCCAAGGCACGAGCAATGGATACTCTTTGCTGTTCACCACCTGAAAGCTGTGATGGGAAGTTATCAAGTCTGTTACCAAGTCCCACTTCGCCCAAAACTTTTTCTGCATCAACAGGATTTGCACAAATCTGAGCAGAGAGTTCAACATTTTCAACTGCTGTAAGATTCTGCACAAGGTTATAAAACTGGAACACAAAACCCACATCGTCACGGCGGAACCCAGTGAGTTCTTGCTCTGTATATTTTGAAATATCTTTTCCATCAACTAAAACTTCGCCTGATGTAGGTTTGTCCATTCCACCAAGAATGTTAAGTACTGTTGTTTTACCAGCACCTGAAGGTCCAACAATCACAACAAATTCTCCCTGTTCAATAGGGAAGCTGATTCCATCAAGAGCCTTGATTTCAACCTCACCCATTTTGTAGGTTTTTACTACATCATTAAACTGGATAAATGACATTTTTTTCTCTCCTAAGGTAAAAGTTTATATATACAGTACATTGTAACATATATTTCTAAATATTGCTACACATATTTTATATAATATATTTGTTAATTTTTTACTAATTTCACAAAGTTTATAAACAAGTGTTGATTATTGAACACAATGATGCTATAATCAACATTAAGTACATTATTTTAAGGAGATTTTTTATGCCTATTAATGATAACGACACAAGAGTAAAAAGAACGAAAAAACTTATCCGCCAAGGGCTTGCTGAACTTTCAAAGACAAAAAGTCTTTCAAAAATCACAGTTAAAGAGCTTACTGACCTTGTTGAGATTAACCGTGGTACATTCTATCTTCACTATAAAGACATTGCAGATTTAGTTGAGTCAATAGAAACTAATCTCTATAATGATTTCGGTGAATTCATCAATAGCGTTACCCCAAAATCAGTTATTAAAAAACCCATAGATGTGCTTGAACAATATGCGAAATTCTGTGAAGAGAATAAAGAAGCCTTTGTAATGCTTATGGGCGTTCATGGTGATGCAGAATTTGTTTTCAAACTTATTGCTCTTCTTGACAGTAGAATCTATGATTTGTGCAAGTCATTCTTTCCTAATATGAACCAGAGTATTTATGATTTCTCAACAGAATATGGCAAATTTGCTGCTGTCGGATTGATGAACTGTTGGTTCTATAAGCACCCTGAATGGACTGCAAGACAAGTTGCAGAGTTATGGTTGACTCTTATGACCAAAGGTCTTAACGGTATGGTTGAGAACAGACCCGGAGGGATTACAATTTGACAGCATTACTCATAAAACTATTTATTCGCGACAGTGAAAACACAAAGGACATCTCTGTGCGCACAGCCTATGGCACACTGGGTAGTGTAACAGGAATAGTTGTCAACCTTTTACTTGCAGTATTCAAATATTTTGCAGGTATGATTTCGGGTAGTATTTCTGTTACTGCTGACGCTATCAACAACTTATCAGATGCAGGGTCATCAATCGTTTCACTTGCAGGTGTAAAGCTCTCTGCAAAGCCCGCTGACAAAGGGCATCCCTATGGTCACGGCAGACTTGAATACATATCAGCTTTGGCAGTTGCCGTGCTTGTTTTTCTTATGGGATTTGAGCTTTTAAAAAGTTCTATTGATAAGATTTTGAACCCCGTTCCCGTCAAATTCAACTGGTTGGCTTTGATTATTCTTGTTGTGAGTATTTTAGCAAAGCTCTGGCTTGGAATGTTCAATAAAAAACTCGGCAAAAAGATTAATTCTGCACCAATGATGGCAGTTATGAAAGATTGTTTTAGTGACTGCTTAGCAACAGGTGTTGCAGCACTTTCCATTATTGTTTCAGCATTTTCTGAAATTGCCATTGACGGTTATCTCGGCATTATTGTTGCAGGCTTTATTCTTCTTGCAGGTTTCAATATTTCAAAAGAAACTTTAGGTGTTTTGCTTGGTAATCCACCTGAAAAAGAATATGTCCAGATGATTGAAAACAAGATTTTATCTTATGACCACATTGTTGGCGTGCACGATTTGATTGTTCACGATTATGGTCCAAGCCGTCGTTTTGCATCAGCTCACGCAGAAGTTCCAGCTAATATTGACATTATGGATGCTCACGATGTAATTGACCTTATTGAGCGTGATATTATGAATGAAATGGGACTTCTTATTTCAATTCATATGGACCCCATTATAGTTGACGATGAGAGAATTAACACTTTGCGTCAGATGACGAGTAACATTGTTAAAGAAATTGACCCCGAACTTTCAATTCACGATTTCAGAGTTGTTGAGGGTCCAACACATACCAATTTGATTTTTGATATTCTTCTCACCCACACTCACAAAGACAGTCATGAAGAAATCATAAATCAGATTAATGAAAAATTGAGCAAAATAGACGAAAGATTTTTCACAGTTATAACAATAGACCACTCTTTTAACTAAATTTTATTTTTTTGTCGATTTACTATTGCAAAAACCACAAAATATAGTAGAATATATGTGTTAGTTATTTATATATTGTTTTTTGAGATTTCGGAGGTTAAATTATGGCAGACAGAGAAATTACCACAATACCAAACGGGCCTCTCGGTATTATCGCTTTACCGGGATGCGAAGAAATGGCTGAAAAGATTGACCGTTTTCTTGTGAAATGGCGTTCACAACAGGATTCAGAGCACAAGTCAACAATCGCTTTTTCAGGTTATGAAAGAGAAACTTACATTCTCAACGCTTCTTTCCCCCGTTTTGGTACAGGTGAAGGTAAATGTACTCTTCACGAGTCAGTTCGTGGATATGACATTTATATTCTCATTGATGCTTTTAACCACGGTGTTACTTATAAAATGTATGGTCAGACAGTTCCAATGAGTCCTGATGACCACTATGCTAACTTGAAGCGTGCAATTTCTGCTATCGGTGGTAAGGCAAAGACTATTACAGTTATTATGCCAATGCTCTATGAAGGCAGACAGCACAAGCGTTCTTCAAGAGAATCTCTTGACTGTGCAGTTATGCTTCAGGAGCTCTGTCTTTCAATGGGTGTTGATAATATCATCACATTTGACGCTCATGATGCTCGTGTTCAGAATGCAATTCCTCTTAATGGTTTTGAAAGCATTTCTCCTGCTTATCAGATGATTAAAGCTCTTGTTAACAATGTTGATAACCTTAAGCTTGACAAAGAACACACAATGATTATCTCACCAGACGAGGGTGCTATGAGCCGTTGTATGTTATATTCAAACTATTTGGGTCTTGACCTTGGTATGTTCTACAAACGCCGTGACTATTCAAGAATTGTTGACGGCAGAAACCCAATCGTTGAACACTCTTTCCTTGGTTCAAACGTTGAAGGCAAAGATGTTATGATTATCGATGATATGATTTCATCTGGTGAATCAATGCTTGATGTTTCAAAGAAACTTAAAGAACTTGGTGCAAACAGAGTATTCATTTTCTCTGCATTTGGTCTTTTCAATGCAGGTCTTGATAATTTTGACAAGGCTTATCGTGATGGTCTTTTCGATAAGGTGTTCACAACAAACCTTGTTTATAGAATGCCTGAACTCAAAAAACGCGAATGGTATTGCGAAGTTGAACTTTCAAAATATCTTTCATATATTATCGACACACTTAACCACGACAAATCAGTCAGCAAGCTTCTTGACCCAGCTGATAAGATTGATGCTCTTCTCAAAAAAGCAGGAATTAAATAAAGATAAAACTAAAAGCACCCTACGGGGTGCTTTTTTTAATGCAGAATTAAAGGCTATCCCGAAGGATAGCCTTTTGTGTTACTTTATAACCTTTATTGTATTGATTTCGAATGGTTTGAAATCTACTGTTACTGTGTTGTCTTTAACATTCAATTCTTTAATATTATTTTCGAGCATATCGCAAAGGTATGCTTTTTTCACATCGAAGCCAAATTTCACATTTGCTGTTGTGCGTTTGTTATAATATTCACAACCACGAAGAATGATTGTATCTTCTTTTTCTGCTTTCTTTGCAGTTTCAAAGATTACATTATCTTGGTCAACCGTGAAGAATGAATATTCGTTTGCTAGTGAACCTTTATTCTCCCCTACCTTCTTGCAAAGCATTGGAATATTAAGGTCATAAGCTTTCTGGATTGTGCCTGCTTCACGGTAATCCCCAGCGTGTGGGTAAAGTGAATATGTAAATCTGTGTTCACATTTATCAGCATCAGGGTCAGGGAATGTACCACATTTAAGCATTGTAAGGCTCATCACACCGTCGTGGATAGCATGACCATACTTACAATCATTCATAAGGCTGACACCATAACCATACTCTGACAAGTCACAGTATTTATGAGCACAAACTTCAAATCTTGCTGCATCCCAACTTGTATTTTTATGAGTTGGTCTTTCAACTGAACCGAACTGAATGTCATAAGTTGCCTTATTTGTATTGACATCTACAGGGAATGCGGTTTTGAGAATAAGATGTGATTCTTTCCAGTCTATATATGTCTGGAAATCAATCTTATCAATGTTGTTGTAAAGATAGATACTCTGAACTATTGTGCTATTTTTAAATTTCTTTGTAATCTTAAGCCCTGCGCGCTCACCCTCGTTGAGAATTTCAACATTTTCTACAACATCTGCTTCCCAATGCTTTTCAGTATAATAACTGCTCATTTCCCAGTTATCGTATTCACGTGGATAATCTTCATAAGCAGTAATCACATTACCACGCTGACCGTTTTTAAGGACTTCGCGGTTATTTCTCTTATCAAAAATGCTTGTGAATGTGCCTTTTTCGTCAATAGTAAGACGGAAGAAATCATTTTCAATTGTATTTTCTGTAACTGTGATTTTTGACTCTTCTTCTGTTGAATTAATTACTTTATAACCCTTTGCAGGAATATTTTCGGCATAATACCATTTGCCGTCAATTTCTACTGCACCACTGTTTACAAATGAATGTGGGTTGAATACAACATAGCCGTCTGTTGCTACAACATTATTCGCAATATCGCTTGTTGTGTCGTTAATAATTTCGTTACCTACGGCACCTATTTCTTCATATTGCTGATGAGAAACTTCATAAACTTCCTTAATTGATGAACCTGGAATAATATCGTGGAACTGGTTAAGAAGAATTGTTTCCCAAGCATTCATCATATCTTCTTTGCGATATTTATATCCGTTGAGATGCTCGTCGATAAGTGAAAGAGTTTCTGCACGTTGGAACATAAATTCGCTCTTGCGGTTATATTTCTTGTTCTTAGCTTGTGAAGTATATGTACCACGATGGAATTCAAGATAAAGCTCACCGTTCCAATGTGGGATTTTAGGGTTATTCTCGGTCTTAGACTTAATGTCATCAAAGAATTCACCGGCATAAGCCATAATTGGTGTGGAAGTTCCTGGAATACCGTGTTTAAGACGGTCAAAATATTCTAAATCTTTAGCGTAAGGTCCGCCACCACCGTCACCAAAGCCAAATGTTATGAGCACATTGTCATAAAGGTCTTTCTGTTGATAACGGTCATAAGCACCGCGAAGCTGATTTGCATTAAGTTTTGCATTATATGTAACATTTGTTGCAGGTTCTTGGCCACGAACCTTATCCTGTGCTGTCATAAAGTGAGTGAAAACAGGTGTATTGTCAATTCCGTACCAAATAAATGTATCATAAGGCATCTTATTCATTTCGTTCCAACCGATTTTTGATGTTACGAATTTATCAATACCACTCTTTTGCAAAATCTGTGGTAATGCTGCAGAATAGCCGAAAACATCAGGCAACCAAAGAATTTTACTGTCAACACCGAACTCGTCTTTCATAAAGCGTTTACCATAGATAAACTGACGAACAAGGCTCTCACCTGAACAAAGGTTGCAGTCGGCTTCAACCCACATACCACCTTCAACTTCCCAACGACCAAGGCGCACCATTTCTTTAACTTCTTCGTAAAGTTCAGGTGCATCCATTTTAAGATATTTATAAAGCTGTGGTTGGCTTGACATAAACTTATATTCAGGATACTTTTTCATAAGTGCCAACACAGTAGAGAATGAACGAAGAATCTTTTCTCTTGTCTGTGCAAGTGTCCATTCCCAAGCAACGTCAATATGAGTGTGACCTATGCAGAATGCGAACACTTCACCCTGACGGCAATATTTACCGTAAAATTCTGTTTTAAGATAGTCAATAGCCTTGTCAAGTGATGCGTAATATTCTTCTGAATAAGGTGAACGCATATCAATAAAGTTAAGAGCATTATTAAGATGCTTTTTAATTTCAAAATAGTTTCTTGAATTCTGGTCTTCATATTCAAGAATCTCAAAAGGTACTTTTATATCGTAATAAAGTTGCTTTGTTTTAGCGTCTATAAGTTGAAGATTTGTAACAAAGTCAACATATTCGTCATGAATACTACCTGAATAAGCATAGAGATAAACCTTATGACTACCCTTTGTCAAGAATACTTCACGGTGGTTTTTATCAATACCCTGTTGAAGTTTGCCGTCAACATAAGCTATAAACTGTGGGTTAATATCGCACCAACCAAGACGAGCGTCAGAAGCTACTGCTAACTGAATTTCGCCGTCCCAATGTAATGGGACTTCGATTTCGTTATAAAACCAAGCGTGTTTGTCCTTTTTGCCACCCCAGCGGTTGATATAAGGTGTAAAAAGTGTAAATGTGTCATCAATTTCTGGAAGAGTGTTATCAAGTTTATAGTCACACTCTTTATAGAGAAAATCTGTAACTGGAATATTCTCTTTTATTACGAGTTTCTCAAATTCTTCAAGAAAGACATTTATTCTGTCTTCAATAAAATCTTTGTACATAGATTTTGCCCCCTACTCCTCAAAAATATCGGACATCATATAAAACGAGCCACAGACGAGTATTGTTTCGTCTTTTTTGGTGTTTGAAAGAATATATTTATACCCATCTTTTGGGTTATTTATGGATTTTACATTATCGCAATATTTTTCTGCGATTTCTTTAAGTTTTTCACTATCTAATGCTCTTGGATTTGACGGTGTTACTGTCACAACAGATTTGCAAAGTGGTGCGATTTTGCTCACATAACTTTCAACATCTTTGTCAGCCATAAGGCCTATAAGCATATTGATATTTTGCACATTATATTTTGTGAGAAAATCGTGCAAAGCATTAGCACAACCCTCATTATGACCACCATCACGAATAATCAACGGGGTTTCACCAACAATTTCCATTCTTGCAATCATTCTTGTGTTTTCAATACCCTGTGCTATTGCAATTTCATTTAGTCCAAGCACCTTTGCACATTCGATTGCATTGACTGTGTTTTCAATTTGATGATTACCAGTAAGTTTTGTTTTGTAAACATTTTCGTTATAAGCAAAAACTGTGCCGAAAAGTGAATCATCAAGAATTTCAGTTTTGTTTGGATTTGTGATAATTAGTTTGCAGTTTTTGTTTTCACATGTTTCTGTGATTACTTTTAAAGCATCATTATGCTGATTTGAAGATGCGATTACAGTTACATTATCTTTGATAATCCCACATTTTTCAAAGGCAATTTTCTCGATTGTGTCACCTAAAATTGCAATATGGTCAAGAGAAATTGATGTAATTACAACGGCTTTTGGTTCTTTTATAACATTGGTTGCATCAAAGCGACCACCGAGGCCGACTTCAAGCACAACATATTCACATTCTGCTTTAAGAAAACAGAGAAATGCTGAAACTGTGATTGCTTCAAATTCGGTGATAACAATGTCTTTTTTATTTAATTCTTCAATTTTTTCACGGACTTGTGTCACACATTCTGCAAATATGCTCTTATCAACATTTTCACCGTTGATTTGTATTCTTTCACAGAAATCAATGACATAAGGTGAAGTGAAAAGTCCTGTTTTCTTACCACTTGCTATAAGCATATTGGAAACCATTGTGGATGTTGAGCCTTTACCGTTTGTGCCTGCAATATGTATTGTTTTGATTTTGTCTTGTGGGTTATCAAGTCTTTCTAAAAGCATAGAAATTCGCTCAAGTCCAGGCTTAATTCCAAACTGTAAAAGCGAATGAATGTATTCTACTGATTCGTTAAAATTCATAAAATTATCTCATTTTCATTGAAATATCAAATGCTTTTACAGAGTGAGTAAGAGCACCAAGAGAGATAATATCAACACCTGTTTTTGCAACTTCAGCAATATTTTCAAGTGTAATATTTCCTGATGCTTCTGTCTTTGCTCTGCCGTCAATATATTCAACACATTCTTTCATTTGGTCGTTGTTCATATTATCAAGCATAATGATATCTGCACCAGCTCCAACTGCTTCTTTTACTTCGTCAAAATTACGAGTTTCAACTTCGATTTTCACCATATGACCAAGCTTTGAACGAAGAATTGCAACTGCATTTGTAATTCCGCCACCTGCGTCAATGTGGTTATCTTTAAGCATTGCACCGTCAGAAAGGTTGTATCTATGGTTTTTACCGCCACCGCAAACTACTGCATATTTTTGCAATGCACGAAGTCCTGGAAGTGTCTTTCTTGTGTCTGTCACCTGTGCATTTGTTCCTTCACAAAGTTTAACTGCTTTATTTGTTGCAGTTGCGATGCCTGACATATGCTGAATAATATTGAGGGCTGTTCTTTCGCCTTTAAGAAGGCAAGCAGTTTTACCGTTGAATTCAACGATTAAGTCACCCGCTTTAACCTCATCACCATCATTTTTATGAACAGTATAAGTAAAAGTATCATCAAGCAAAGTGAATACTCTCATTGCAATATCAAGTCCGCAGAGAACACCGTCTGCTTTTGCTACAAAATATGAGTCATTTCTTTGGTTTTCAGGGATTAAATAGTCCGCTGAAACATCGATATAGTTAATATCTTCGCTGATTGCTTCTTTGATAAGATTGTCAACATAAAACTGATTTAATTTCATTGGTCATTGACCTCCTTGAGAATTATATAGGCAACTGTTGCAAGGCTTAATGCTTCGCAATAGTCAGGAGTAATTTTGAATTTACCGTTTTTAAGTCTTGTGAGAATTTCACGAACTCGTTTATAGCCGTTTCGCACAGCATCTTCGTTAGCAGGCATTACGAAATATGAGCGTTGCATAATGTTGCGAATTTCTGTGCGTACACCTTTCATAAGTGGTGCGCCGTCAAGGTCTTGCTTTTCGATTTCGCTTATTTGCACTTCGGGATATTTCATATCAATACAGCGGACAATATCGTCAGCACAGCGTTTGCCGAATACAAGTGCTTCAAGTAATGAGTTACTTGCAAGTCGGTTTTTACCGTGAACACCAGTATTTGAACACTCACCAACTGCATAGAGTCTTGAAATTGTTGTGCGAGAATTTAAGTCAACTTCAATACCACCCATTAAATAATGCTGACAAGGAAAAATCGGAATTAAATCTTTTGTAATGTCAACATTATATCTCAAACAACCTTTGTGAATACCAGGGAAACGGTTTAAGAGATACTCTTTATCACGATGGGTTATATCAAGGTAGAAGTTATTGCTACCTGTTCGACGGGATTCAATAATAATTGACTTTGAAACAACATCACGGGGGGCAAGTTCAAGTCTTTCGTCATATCGATGCATAAACCTTTCTTTGTTACAGTTAAGAAGATAAGCACCCTCACCACGAACTGCTTCGCTAATTAAAAACTGCTCGTTATCGTCAGAGTTAAAAGCAGTTGGGTGGAACTGAACATAGCTTAAATCTTTGATTCGAGCACCCAGTTCGAATGCAAGGCGTATTCCGTCACCCGTTGCAACCTTTGGGTTTGTTGTATATTTATAAACTCGACCAATACCACCCGTTGCGAGAACACAATATGATGCGAAAATCTGGTCTTGTCCGTCATCTGTGAGAACATGAGCGCAGATACCACTTTTTACTCTTGTGAGCTTGAAAACAGGTGTATTTTCAATAATGGTGATATTCTTTCTCTTCTGCGCTTCAAGAACCATTGCACGAACCATTTCAGCACCAGTTGTGTCTTTATGGTGAACAATTCTTCGTCTGCAATGACCACCCTCAAGAGTCATATTGAGTTCCCCGTCAGGTCGTTTGTCAAACTCAACGCCATACTCAATAATTTTGCGGACTTCATCTGGTCCTTCTTCTACAAGAACAGTAACCGCATCGATATCGTTTGCCTGCTTACCTGCAATCATTGTGTCGTTTATATGCAATTCATAACTGTCATTTTCTAAGTCGAGAACTGCCGCAACGCCACCCTGCGCAAGAGATGAATTAGAGTCTGTGTTGCTCTTTTTTGCTAGAATTATAATATTAAGATTTTCGGGTAATGAAAGTGCTGTATTAAGCCCTGCGACACCGCAACCGACTATGAGCACATCACATTTTTTTGACATTAAAAAGTCATCTTCTTTCAAAATCTAATGAACATAGTTATACATTTAATATCATATCATAAAATTCCAAAAAATAATAGATGTTTTTTTAATATTATTTATATTAAATTTATAGTAGTTTTTGTTTATCAAAGTATTTTTACAAATTTGAATTTGTCGGGGAGATTGAAACTGACAGCGGAAAACACAAAGCGCCCCTTGTCAAAGGGGAGAGGGCCACGAAGTGGCGAGGGGATTCTTGTTGTTGCATAATGAATCCCTCCACCGCTGTCGCGGTCCCCCTCCCTTTAACAAGGGAGGTTACCCGACAAACTCCTAATTTGTCAAACTAATACAATAATAAATATCTTGACACAAAATGGCGCTTATGATATACTTTTTTTGTAAATATTTGAAACTATTCAGATAGGAGATATTATCATGGAAAGAATTAAGACTATCGAAACAAGAAACCTTCAAGAAAGTGCTGTTAAGGGCGGTTGTGGCGAATGCCAGACATCTTGCCAGTCAGCTTGCAAGACATCTTGTGGTGTTGCTAATCAGCAGTGCGAAAACGTTGAAAGCAAATAAGATTTAAAATCTATTACTAAAAAGCAGGTAATGCATTTGTATTACCTGTTTTTTGTTGAGAAGGATATTTTTATGGTACATCAATATAAATTAAACGGATATAATATTGTGCTTGACACTTGCTCGGGGTCTGTTCATGTGGTTGACGAAGTGGCTTATGATATTATTGCTATGTATAAGGACAAATCCGCCGACGAGATTGTTAAATACATAATTGATACATATAAAGACGAGCAGATTACAGAGCAAGATGTTCTTGATTGCATAGAAGATGTGAAAACTCTTGAAGAAAATGGCAAACTCTATACCCCTGACACTTATGAGGGTATGGCATTCGATTTCAAGAACAGAAATACTGTTATCAAGGCTCTTTGTCTTCACGTTGCTCACACTTGCAACCTGAACTGTGAATACTGCTTTGCAAGTCAGGGTAAATATCACGGTGAGCGTGCATTGATGAGCTTTGAAGTTGGTAAGCGTGCACTTGATTTTCTTATTGAAAATTCAGGCACAAGAAGAAATCTTGAAGTTGACTTCTTCGGTGGCGAGCCACTTATGAACTGGGATGTTGTTAAAGAATTAGTTTCTTATGCTCGCGTGCAAGAGAAAATTCACAACAAGAATTTCCGTTTCACACTCACAACAAACGGAATGCTCATTGATGATGATGTTATCGAGTTTTCAAACCGTGAAATGAGCAATGTGGTTTTAAGTCTTGACGGAAGAAAAGATGTTCACGACAGACTCAGAGTTGACTATATGGGTCGTGGTAGTTATGACACTATCGTGCCTAAATTCCAAGAATTTGTTAAGCGTCGTGGTGGTAAGAACTACTATATGCGTGGCACATTCACACACAACAACGTGGATTTCACAAACGATATTTTCCATATGGCTAACTTAGGCTTTACTGAACTTAGTATGGAGCCTGTTGTTTGCTCACCTGAAGATGCAAGTGCATTGACACAAGAAGATTTACCAATTCTTTTCGAGCAATATGAAATTCTTGCAAAAGAAATGATAAAGCGCAAAAAGAATGGTAACGGCTTCACTTTCTATCACTATATGCTTGACTTGACACACGGGCCTTGCATTTATAAGAGAATTTCAGGTTGTGGCTCAGGTACGGAGTATATGGCTGTTACACCTACTGGCGACCTTTACCCTTGCCATCAGTTTGTTGGTGACACTAAATATTTACTTGGTAACATCTGGGACGGTGTAACTAACAAAGAAATTCAGAATGAGTTCAAGCTTTGCAATGCTTATGCTCGCCCTGAATGTAACGATTGTTGGGCAAAGCTTTATTGCTCAGGTGGTTGCGCTGCAAACTCTTATCACGCATCGGGAAAAATTACAGGTATTTATGAATACGGCTGTGAACTTTTCAAAAAGAGAATTGAATGTGCTGTGATGATTCAAGTAGCAGAATCAGAAGAAAAATAAAAGGAATAAAACAATGGACACACCAATTTTTGACTTTGTGCAGAATTACATTAAAAGTAATACTGCCCGACTTCACATGCCGGGTCATAAGGGTGTGTCTTTTTTAGGCTGTGAGAGTGCAGATATTACTGAAATTCAGGGTGCTGATGAATTATATGCACCCGACGGAATAATCAGAAAAAGTGAAGAAAATGCGACTCGCCTTTTCTCGACTGCAAAGACAGTTTATTCTGCTGGTGGCTCGAGTCAGAGCATCAACGCAATACTTTATTTAGCATATTTAAGAGCAGATAAAAGCACTCGTCCATTTGTGTTAGCGGGACGAAATGCTCACAAGTCCTTTATATATGCTCTGGCTAAATTAAATGCAGATGTTGAGTGGATTTATCCAACAAATGCTGATAGCATTTGTTCTTGTATTGTGAATGGTGAAATGGTTGAAAAGGCGCTTAAAAGCCTTGAGAACAAGCCATTTGCGGTGTATATCACAAGTCCTGACTATCTGGGTGGAATGAGTGATATTGAGAGTATTGCAAAGGTGTGCAAAAGCTATGATATTCCCCTACTCGTTGACAATGCTCACGGCAGTTATTTGAAGTTTTATAAAAATGATTTACACCCCATAACCCTTGGGGCTGATATGTGTTGCGACTCGGCACACAAGACATTACCTGTGCTCACAGGTGGTGGGTATTTGCATATTGCAAAGAGTGATAAATATAATTTCTCGCAAAATGTTGTCAATGCAATGGCAATTTTCGGTTCAACAAGTCCGTCATATCTAATTTTGCAATCTTTAGATTTGTGCAACAGATATATTGATGAAAAAATAAGAGAAGATATTAAACTTTGTGCAGATAAAGTTGCTGAATTGAGATATTTAATAAACTCAAAAGGATTTGGAATATTATCGGCAGAGCCTTTGAAACTCACAGTTGATTTTCGTGGTTTTGACATTGATATTAAACGTTATTTTCGTGATTGTGGCATTGAATTTGAATATGCTGACGATGATTTTGTGGTATTTATGTTTAGTCCACAAAATAGTGACGAAGACTTTGGGAAGATAAAAAAAGCCTTTGAAAATATCAATGCAGATGCTAAAAAAGATGTATCAAGCATTGAAATTCCAAAAGCCGAAAAAGTTTTGACAATTCGTGAAAGTGTTTTCTGTGAGAGTGAAGAAATAGATGTTCATAATGCGCTTGGTCGGATTTGTGCTAGTCCTACTGTGTCTTGCCCACCTGCTATTCCAATCGCAGTTAGTGGTGAAAAAATCACTAATGAGCATATTGAGTTGTTCAAGAAATATAATATAGATAAAATTTTAGTTGTGAAATAAAAAAAAAGAGAGTACGGTGTACTCTCTTTTATTTTACCAATTTTTAACTTCTTCAGGGTTTGCGAAAATTTCGTCCATACGCTTCATAAATGGTACTGACTGACCAAAGTCCAATGCTCTATGGTCAATTGCCATACAGATTGGAAGAACTTGTCTGACCTTTATTTCTTTTTCACCCTTGTTGTTGGTTGTCACAATTGCTCTATCTTGCACGGCAGCAAGGCAATATGTTGAAACCTGTGGTGGCACAACTTCAAGAAGTGTAACATTGCCACGCTGACCGCGATAAAGTGAGCCGACATTTGAAACTGTTACTGTGCCTTGACGGATATCGTCTTTTGTGATTCGGTCTTCTCTTGGGATTTTTTCATATTCTCTCTTTGCTTTACCTGTGAGAGTTTTAACTCTGTATTTACCTGTTTTTGAGCCGACAAGACGATTGATTACCTTTCTGATTTGTCCTTTTTTCAAAGCCTGAAGAGTATTTTCAAGTGAAACTTCAAACATTGCTTCTGTGAGATTTGTGTTTTCTGCGCGTCTGCGAATATCTGCCATTTCGCTCTGAATTTGCTCAACACTCTTATTCTCAAGGTCGTGTAAGGTAATTGTCATCATTTCTTCATTTGGCAAAATCATTGGCATTGAAATATCAATATTTTCAAAGGTTGTAACCTTGCCACGAACAAGTTTTTTATTAAATTCAATGTGAGAATTGAGAATTGGTGCTGCTTTGAGTCCTTCAATTATAACCTTCAAGAAATATGTATTAAGTGAAATCTTTGTTCCGTTTTCTTCATTTAACTTTTTGCAATATGCAACAAAATCAGTAACATCGGGCTCATAGTTGAAAACGATATGTGGGATGTTATCCCAACTCTCTGTTGTCATATTAGCGATAATTTTTCTTTGAATACCAAAGTGAAAACTATTTAAAACTTTCATTGCGATTACCTCCGAGATGTTTGCGAAATACTTTACAAGTATAACACAAAGGAAAGGAATGTCAATAAAAAGGCTTAAAGAAATTTTACTTTATTTTTAAAAAACTGTTGACTTTTTATATTTCTAATGGTATTATATTCGGGCGGCTGAAAGTCGTATATGCGCCGGTAGCTCAGCTGGATAGAGTGTTTGGCTACGAACCAAAAGGTCGGGGGTTCGAAT
>CALBNX010000052.1 GCA_937896885.1 uncultured Clostridia bacterium | reverse complement strand
ACAAAACCGAATGTTGTCTCACCACAAGTAAAGCCCTGCGGAATACCATTATCGTCATAGATTACCTTTGACGGAATTGGTCCTATTGGTATTACTTTGTATTCATTACCAATTGTTCCTCGCATAATCAATGTGATAAACTGGGATGCTATTTTACCATCTGACCAGATATATTCTACATAGTACGAAAGTGTACCGTCAGCATTATATTGCATCTTTTTAGTTCGAAGCCCGTTAGCGTCATAACTAAATACGGTTTTACTTCCATCAGCAGCAGTTATTTGTTTTAACTGCTTGCCGTTCCAAGAATAAGTCTGACCGTCATAGGTGAGTGGATTGCCCGCATTGTCATAAGTGATTTCTTTGCCGTTATATGATGTGAGCAAATCATCCCACACGATATTGTCATATTCTGACACGATTTCCTGTTGAACTGTGCCTAATGAATCAGACAAAGTGTAAGCATAGATTTTTTCAGAAACGCGGTTTCCGCCTTTATCGTACTGATACACATAAGTCTTGGACTGAATGTTATCGTCAACACGAGTTATCTGATTTGCCTCATCATATGTGTATCTGTAACGAAGTGTTCTTGTGCCATTGGAATCAACTCCGTATTCGTGGGTTATGTTACCGTTAGCATCATATTCATATGACAAAGTGAAATCTTTTATGATATTCTCTTCTGACATATCTTCACCATAGGTTACATAACTTCTTAATGTATCTACCTGACCTGCGGCATATTCGTCATTGTCGCCATAGGTCTTGTAAGTGTAGTCAGTTACCACAGAGGTGAATGCCGAGCTTTCGGTATTCTGCAAATCACGAAGCTGAATTGCTTTTTGATGTGTTCTGCTGAAATTATCAGTAGTTTTAAGCAAGTTAGCCTGTGAATGCTCGTCACCAATCTGCGTATTGGTTGTAGTGTAGCCTGTGATTGGGCTTATCGTACTTTCAAGCTCTTTCGTTGTGTATGAATAGGTTCCACCTTCATACTCGAACAAATCGCCATTTGCGTCATAGCCTGCATAATAAAGCAATTTTCCATTTTTGTACACTTCTGTTGAATTCTCATTATAGAAGGTTGTTATTGAATTCAATGTATCAACAATATATGTTACATTACCCAATGTATCATAACCATAGTGGAAACGATATGTTGAACCGCCGTCATAACTGATTTTGGTTACTCGGTCGTAAGTGTCATATACATAATGAACTGTACCGCCGTTACCATAAGTAATACTTTCAAGACGGTTGCGATTTTCACCTGTGCCATAAGAATAATCTGCAGAGGTTGTATTTGTTAACGCATTTGAAGCACTTACATAGACCTTATCAACATTACTCCACTGGTCATACTTGATAAAATATGTGAAATTATTATGGCTAATTGATGTTAATTTATCATCTTTATAGCCATAGTTTGTGTCAAGTGAATCAGGAGTATACTTAATTAAAGTTCCCTCTTCTGCAAGATTAGAAACAGGAGTGCTTACCTGAGTTAATGCGCCGATTGCGTTATATGTGTATTCTGTAACATTACCGCGTGCATCGGTTACAGAATTGAGCACACCGTTATTCTGATTGTAATTATATGTTATTACATTACCATTTTCATCGGTTGAGCTTGCCATATAATTGCCATTTGCACTGAAAGTACGAGCAGTAAACATTGAAAGATACTGTGACATATCTTTACCGGCAATTTTAATTGAAAGAAGATTGCCATATTCGTCATACTGAATGTCAAACATCTTCAGACATGTGTCACATTCGCAAGCATCTTCACTTGTGCAGGTACAAGTACATTCAAGATTTGTACAATCAGAGCAGATGCAACCTCTACATTCTGCACAATCACATTCTTCTTCGCTTGCACATTCGCAAGGACAACCGTCACCGTATTCGCAGCTTTCACCGCAAGCACACAAATCTGCAGTTACTGTTGTTTCTGCATTTTCAAAGGTTTCTGCTTCAACAATTTCACTTTCATCTGATATTTCAGTTTCAGCAAAACCATCTTCAATTGTAAAGAAAGGCATTGAAGTGCTTACTGCAGAAGGGTGATTTGTATATTCAAAAGATATATTAATTTCATTAGTATCCCCTTTGAGTATAACATATTCTTCTAAAAATTGCCAGTCTTTTATGAAATCTTTTGCAGATTTTTTAACAGTTTCTGTTATTAATACTTCTTCATCGTTTTCATTGGTTGAAATATATGAATATGTTAATGTAAATCCTGCGAATCTGTCACCGCTGAAATCTGTTATGTCAGGATTAAGCTGAGCTAACATTCTGTCGTCAGTATTTGATACAACATCAGCTTTGAGCCAACCACCAAAAGTAACGATATCTCCTTCGTTACCATCTATCTGAACTGTTTGTGAAAGAGTATAATTTGCATTTTTAGAAGCAGGGAAATTAACGGTATTAGACTGT
>CALBNX010000051.1 GCA_937896885.1 uncultured Clostridia bacterium | reverse complement strand
TTTCAACTCTACCTGTAGCAACTGTACCACGACCTGTGATTGTGAATACGTCTTCTACGGGCATAATGAAGGGAAGGTCTGCCTTACGGTCAGGAGTGGGGATATATTCGTCAACAGCTGCCATAAGTTCATGGATAGGAGCAAGCTCGGGAGCGTTGATGTCGCCGCCTTCGTAGCTGAGAGCCTGAAGAGCTGAACCCTTGATGATGGGAGCATCTTCGTCGAATTCATACTCAGCAAGAGTCTCACGGATTTCCATTTCAACGAGCTCGAGGAGTTCGGGATCGTCAACCTGGTCAACCTTGTTCATGAAAACGATGATTCTGGGAACGCCAACCTGACGAGCAAGAAGAAGGTGTTCCTTAGTCTGAGCCATAGGACCGTCTGTTGAAGCGATAACAAGGATAGCGCCGTCCATCTGAGCAGCACCTGTGATCATGTTCTTGATATAGTCAGCGTGGCCCGGGCAGTCAACGTGAGCATAGTGACGGTTGTCTGTTTCGTACTCAACGTGTGCTGTGTTGATTGTGATACCGCGCTCTCTCTCTTCGGGAGCCTTATCGATGTTAGCGTAGTCGATGAAGTCTGCGCCGCCCTTCATAGCGAGGGTCTTTGTGATAGCAGCAGTAAGAGTTGTCTTACCGTGGTCAACGTGACCGATGGTACCGATATTAACGTGGGGCTTATTACGTTCAAATTTTGCTTTTGCCATTGGTATTTCCTCCCTTTTAATAAGCAAATATAAGTCTATGCGTGTGCATAGCTCCATTTTACCAATTTAGATAGTAAATTTCAAGTCTTTTTTTAAAAAATAGAAATAATTAATTATTTCTCGTTGATAATCTTTTCAGAAATTGACTTGGGAACTTCTGAATAGTGGCTGGGTTCCATTGCATACTGGCCTCTGCCCTGAGTTCTGGAACGAAGCGATGTTGCGTAACCGAACATATTTGACAGGGGGATAAATGCATTGATCTGAACAGCACCGGTTCTTGTTTCTGAACCCTGAATCATACCGCGGCGTGAGTTAATATCGCCGATAACATCGCCCATATAATCATCGGGAACGATAACAGCAGTTTTCATAATGGGCTCCATAAGAACGGGAGCAGCCTTCTTCATAGCATCCTTAAATGCCATTGATGCGGCAATCTTGAAGGCCATTTCCGAAGAGTCAACTTCGTGATATGAACCGTCGTAAAGTGTTACCTTAACGTCAACAACGTTGTAGCCTGCAAGAACACCGGTCTGCATAGCACCCTTAACACCGGCTTCAATAGCATTGAAGTATTCCTTGGGAATAGCACCGCCGACGATGTTGTTAACAAACTCGTAACCCTTTTCGGGGTTGGGTTCAATTCTCATCTTAACGTGACCGTACTGACCCTTACCGCCTGACTGACGTGAATACTTGGTATCAGTATCAGCAGCCTGAGTAATGGTTTCACGGTATGCAACCTGAGGCTGACCAACATTAGCTTCAACCTTGAATTCACGGAGAAGTCTGTCTACGATGATTTCAAGATGGAGCTCGCCCATACCTGCGATGATGGTCTGTCCGGTTTCTTCATCTGTGTAGCACTTGAATGTGGGGTCTTCTTCAGCGAGCTTTGCAAGAGCAATACCCATCTTTTCCTGACCTGCTTTGGTCTTGGGCTCGATGGCAACTCTGATAACGGGCTCGGGGAATTCCATTGATTCAAGAATTATGGGATGTTTGGGATCACAAAGGGTATCACCTGTTGTTGTCTGCTTAACACCAACGCAAGCAGCAATATCACCTGCATAGCAGCAGTCAATATCCTGTCTGTGGTTGGAGTGCATCTGAAGGATTCTACCCATACGCTCATTATTATCTTTGGTTGAGTTGTAAACAGAAGCACCTGTTTCAACCTTACCCGAATAAACTCTGAAGAAGCAGAGCTTACCAACGAAGGGGTCGGTTGCAATCTTGAATGCAAGAGCTGAGAAGGGCTCGTCATCCGAAGAATGTCTTACTTCCTCTTCCTGTGTATCGGGGTTAATGCCCTTGATAGCCTCAATATCTGTGGGGGCGGGCATATAGTCAACTATTGCATCAAGAAGGAGCTGAACGCCCTTGTTACGGTATGATGTGCCGCAAACAACGGGAACCATAGCGTTATCAATAGTTGCTTTTCTGATGCAGGTCTTGATTTCTTCAACGGTGAGCTCTTCACCTTCAAAGAACTTCTCAAGAAGTGCATCGTCTTGCTCTGCAACAGACTCAACGAGCTCGTTGCGGTATTTTTCAGCAAGCTCTTTCATATCATCGGGAATATCGGTAACAGTGATGTCAATACCCTTGTCATCATTGTAGTAATAAGCCTTCATAATAACAAGGTCGATAATTCCTTTGAAATCCGATTCAGCACCGATGGGAAGCTGAATGGGAACTGCATTACACTTAAGGCGTTCCTTCATCATATCGATAACACGATAGAAGTCTGCACCCATAATGTCCATCTTATTTACATAGACCATTCTGGGAACACGGTATTTATCAGCCTGTCTCCAAACGGTTTCAGACTGAGGCTCAACGCCGCCCTTAGCACAAAGAACTGTAACAGAACCATCAAGAACTCTGAGTGAACGCTCAACTTCAACTGTGAAGTCAACGTGACCCGGGGTATCGATGATGTTTACACGGTGGTCCTTCCAGAAACAGGTAGTAGCAGCGGATGTGATAGTGATACCACGCTCCTGCTCCTGCTCCATCCAGTCCATTGTTGCAGCACCATCGTGTGTTTCGCCAATCTTATGAGTTTTACCTGTGTAGAACAGAATACGCTCACTGGTGGTTGTTTTGCCGGCGTCAATGTGAGCCATAATACCAATGTTTCTGGTCATCTCAAGAGATACCTGTCTTGGCATATGAACCTCCGAAAATAATTAAAAAGTTTAGATTAATCGCAGTAAGATTACCATCTGAAGTGTGCGAATGCCTTGTTGGATTCTGCCATCTTATGGGTATCTTCACGCTTCTTGAATGCTGCACCTGTTGAGTTGGTAGCATCAATGATTTCGTTGGCAAGTCTTTCCTTCATTGTTCTCTCTGAACGAGCACGGCTGTAGGTTGTGATCCAACGAAGACCGAGAGTCTGTCTTCTCTCGGGACGAACTTCCATGGGAACCTGATAGGTTGCACCACCGACACGGCGAGCCTTAACTTCGAGAACGGGCATAACATTTTCCATTGCTGCCTCAAAAACCTCAAGGGGCTCCTTGCCTGTCTTTTCTTTGATAATGTCAAAAGCATCATATACGATCTTCTGAGCTACACCCTTCTTACCATCATACATAACATTGTTGATAAGTCGAGTGACAAGTTTTGAGTTGTAAAGCGGATCAGGCAAAACTTCACGTTTTGCTATATTGCCTCTTCTTGGCACTTTACTTCCCTCCTTCATAGTAATGATATCATAGGTACTCGAGTGACAAATTCCCGTGGCGCCAACGCAGAAGCATACTATCTATATATAATATACTCTCACATTGGTCGAAAAACATTCATTGTTTTTTCGCCTGCAAGAAGATTTGTCTGCTAACTGAAAATTTGCGGCAAATTATTTCTTTGCTGCCTTAGGACGCTTTGCACCGTACTTTGAACGGCTCTGCATTCTGCCGTTAACGCCCTGGGTATCAAGTGAACCGCGGATGATGTGGTAACGAACACCGGGAAGGTCCTTAACACGGCCGCCACGGATCAGAACAACACTGTGTTCCTGTAAATTATGACCTTCGCCAGGAATATATGCAGTCACTTCGCGACCATTAGCCAATTTAACACGCGCAACTTTACGTTGAGCAGAGTTAGGTTTCTTAGGGGTTGTCGTATAAACACGTGTACACACACCGCGTTTTTGAGGATTTTCCATCATATCAGGCGCTGTTGATTTCACTGCTACCTTTTTACGTGGTTTCCGAATCAGTTGATTTACTGTTGGCATTCAAAATCTCTTTGTTTTTAGTCTCTTTTTTTTACCACACAAAACCCGCAAGCAGACTTATTTCAACGCACACGCGTGATTATAAATCTGACAAAAGATGCAGATTTCTGTACTTCTTACTTTCCTTATTTACACAGAAAGCAAAATCATTATATCTCTAACCTTTGAATTGTCAAGAAAAATTCTGCATTTTTTCTTTCAAAACCGCTAAAAATCTCTATTTTTAAAACAGTAATTATCGACAAATAAAAAATTAAGTCAAAACAGACAGATTCCACAACTATATTTTCATTATACAAATAAAAAAAGTCCGACCAAACGGTCGGACTTTTTTAACTCTTTTAACAGATTAGAAATCGATACCAAATTTAGTACCAAAACCAAATCCATCAGCAGCTTCCCATTCGCCCTTGGCAACATGGTTGATTTCTTTTGTAACATAAACACCAACATATTTTGTTGCGTCAATGCTGAAATTCAAACCAGCTGACAAGTCCCAATAACCAGCTGCATCTGGTTCACTGTAATGATCCATAATCTTATAGTAATCAGCAGATACAACACCTGTCCAATAATCGCTCATTTTCCAGAAACCGCTGAAACCAAGATTCAAGATATGATTTTCCCACATATCATCATCATCATTCCAATTGAAAGATTCAGAATTTTGATAAATGAAATTGATACGTCCCATCAAAGTCCAATCTTTTTCAACATATCCACCGCGAACACCAGCAGTCCAACGATATGTTGTCAAATCTTTATCCAAGAAATCACTGTGATAGTAACGCATTGGATTAACACCGTATCCAGCCATCAAATCCAATTTCCATGCACCTTCACCAATTACACGATATGTAGCATCCAATGCCAATTCGTTCCATGACGCAGTATCAAAAGCATCAAATTCAGATGCAGATGTTTCCAAAGCAATCATAAAATTATCTGTGATACCATAACCAAAATGTTCACCCAATGTAACATCATTAGTTGTACGTGTATCAGATTCCAAATAAGTTTCACTCACAAAATGATTTTCCTGTGGCATATACAATGGATTACCATCCAAAACATTCTTTGCAGCAGCCTGTGCGCCAGACACAGC